>JBMYYN010000253.1:0-3749 GCA_049609445.1 Bacteroidia bacterium
GAAAAGCGAGCAGAACTAATCATAATCACAGGAGGACTAGGACCGACCAAGGATGACATAACCAAGCAAGTCCTGGCAGAATACTTTGATTCTGAACTTGTTATGAACCAGCAAGCTTTGGATAATGTCAACGCAAGAGTAAAGACGCTAGGTCTGAAACTATTGCAGTCCAATATTGATCAAGCTTTGGTCATCGACAAATCACAGGTGATTCAAAACCCAAAAGGTTCAGCTCCGGGTATGTATATCGCTGAGAATGGCAGGATATACATAAGTATGCCTGGCGTACCTTACGAAATGAAAGCAATGATGGAAAACGAAGTTTTTGGTTTATTATCAGAAATTAATGATTCCTTCAACATAGTGCACCAAACACTAACTGTTGTTGGTATCCCTGAATCCATACTTGCAGACTCTATCAGTGATATAGAGGATTCTCTTCCTCCCTATTTGTCATTAGCTTACCTTCCACACCTAAGCGTAGTCAGACTTCGAATTACGGGCAGGTCAAATTCCTTAAACTCTGAAACGCTCACCGCTGAAATTGACGCTTATTTTTCTAAAATAAAAACTCACTTAAATGACTCATGGTATGATGGGGATTTGAGACTAAATGAAGTCATAGGTAGTATGCTTATAGACGCAGACAAGACCATAGGTACCATTGAAAGCTGTTCTGGAGGATATCTAGCACACAAATTGACTTCTGTATCTGGAAGCTCTAAGTATTATCACGGAAGTTTGCTCACATATGCCTACAAAGCCAAAGTAGCTATTGCTGATATTCCTCAGGAGATGCTAGACGAATATGGGGCTGTAAGCTCGCAAGTATGTGATGCAATGGCAAAAAATGCTCAAGAAAAGTTAGGTGTTGATTATTGTATATCCACGACAGGAATCGCTGGCCCAACTGGCGGTACACCAACTAAACCAGTTGGTACAGTCTACATTGGTCTTGCGAAACCTGATGGGACAACTGAAGTCAAAAAATGTCATTTTAGAGGAACAAGAGAACAAGTGATAGAAAGAACTTCTATAACCGCTTTTGAAATGATAAGACAAGCCTTACTATAGACTGCAGTCCTGATATTTCAACTAAAACGAAGCTACGCTTGAATTTTGATTACTTTCGCAGCCTTAAATTATGGCTAGACTATACCAAGATACTCTAGATCATATGTAAACCTATATGAAAAAAGAGATCGTACGATTCAACAATTCAAACAATGTTGAGTTTATTAAAGCCCTTAGACTAAACGTTAATAGCTATTTTAAAGAGAAAAGGATTTCAAAATATGGAAATATGAATATGTATCTCAAGACTGCCTTTATGGTCTTGATGTACTTTATTCCTCTCATATTGATGCTTGCAGGACAAATAACTACTACTCCAATTATGTACTTAATGTGGTTTATCATGAGTCTAGGAATGGCTGGGATAGGTTTGTCTGTAATGCACGACGCCAATCACGGAGCATATTCACAGAACAAGCACATAAACTCATTCTTTGGATGGATCGTAAACTTCTTAGGTGCGTATCATATAAACTGGAAAGTACAGCATAATGTGCTTCATCATTCATTTACTAATATAGAAGGTCATGATGAAGACATCACCAAACCTGTAATGCGATTTTCACCTGAACAACCTTATAAAAAGTCTTTCAGGTTCCAAGCTTATTACGCTCCCTTATTTTATGGTCTATTGACTATATACTGGTTGATAGCTAAAGATATCGATCAAGTCTTGAGATATGGTAAAAGAAACTTGCTCAAAGGTCAAAATAGAAGTACGACTTCAGCAATGATTGAGATAGTTACGTACAAAGTGCTTTATGTAATTCTTACTATCGTTTTACCGATATTGATTCTTGATATTCATTGGGGACATGTATTAGCAGGATTCTTTATGATGCAATTTATTAGTGGTCTTATTTTAGCTTTAATTTTTCAAGCAGCTCACGTTTTAGAAGAGACTCATTTCTACGTACCTGGCGAAAATGGATCTATAGAAAATAACTGGGCTATTCATCAGCTTAAAACTACATCCAATTTTAGCACAAATAATTCTTTATTTACTTGGTTAGTAGGAGGTTTAAACCATCAAGTAGAGCATCACCTTTTCCCACATGTGTGCCACGTTCACTATCCTAAAATTTCAAAAATAATTGAGAAGACTGCTGCTGACTTCGATATTCCATATCTACAACACGAGACTTTTTTCGGTGCGTTAAGTAGTCATTTCACTTTGCTAAATAAACTGGGCAAGGAAGAGGTCGTTACTTAAATAGTAGGTGATTCCTTTGTAGAATTAATACTCTTTACTACTCGTACTCCATCTAGTGCAGCACTAATTATACCTCCTGCAAATCCTGCACCTTCACCACACGGATATAAATTAGCTATTTCTGTATGATGTAGCTCTTTTGTCCTAGGAATCCTAACAGGAGCACTAGTTCTACTCTCTGGTGCCGTTACCATTGCTTTTTCATGATCAAAGCCTTTTAGCTTTTTGGTCATTACCCTTAGCCCTTCTCTAAGTCTAAAATTGATATCGTCAGGATACAGTTCATTTAGATTTACGCTCGTCATTCCAGGATGGTAGCTTGACTCGTTGAGCACGGAGCTCTTCTTATTGGCCAAGTAGTCACGTAAGTTTTGAGCTGGAACTTTGTACTCCCCCGCACCCATTTTGGCAGCTTTAGCTTCAATACTCTTTTGAAACTCTAAACCAGCTAAAGGTCCATGTTGCTTAAAACCTTTCCATTCTTGTTCACCTATTTCTGTTACCCAGCCGCTATTGGCGAATTCACCATTTCTTTTACTAGGACTCCATCCATTGACTACTACTTCATCCTTATCTGTAGCTGCTGGAGCTATTATTCCACCTGGACACATACAAAATGAAAATGCTCCTTTACCCTTTACCTGAGTAACTAAACTATAACTAGCTGGCGGTAAAATCTTTGCGTTCTGTTCAGTATGATATTGAATTTGATTCACTAAGCTCTGTGGGTGTTCTATCCGAAACCCCATCGCAAATGGTTTAGCTTCCAAATCTATATTTTTATCATTCAGCAAGTAGTATATATCCCTCGCTGAATGACCCGTCGCTAAAATCAAGTTTTCACATGGTTCTTCGATCCCGTTTACTGAGATACTTCTAACTCTTTCACTCTCTAATCCAATATCAGTCAGTTTAGACTCAAATCTAACTTCACCACCTTGGTTTAATATGGTTTCTCTTAATTTTTCTATAATCTGAGGAAGTTTGTTTGTACCTATATGAGGATGAGCTTCATAAAGAATATTCTCATCAGCACCGTGCAAGACTAAGAGTTCCAGAATTTCCTTTATTTTACCTCGCTTCATGGATCGAGTGTACAATTTCCCATCAGAAAATGTACCCGCTCCTCCTTCTCCAAAGCAATAATTAGACTCTGGGTCCATCTCCCCACTCCTATTCAATTTTGCTACGTCTCTTCTTCTATCCTTTACGGCCTTCCCTCGTTCTATGACTACTGGCTTCATACCTACGAGAAGGCACTGAATAGCAGCAAAAATACCTGCAGGACCAAAGCCCACAATGTGTACTTTCTTAGTAGTATCTAGACTTGGAAAAATGGGCTGTTTCAGAGGTTTTGAGTGATCATTTTCTGTGTAAACTTCAAAACGGAGGTTGTACTTTATAGCTTTCTTTCGTGCATCAAGAGATTTTTTTATTAGAACAATCTCATTTACTTTAGATT
>JBMYYN010000254.1:0-3722 GCA_049609445.1 Bacteroidia bacterium
GTATTGACATTAGACACAGCTTTTATCACGCTTTTTCCCAGAAAATTAGAGTCGTCTCCGTCTCTCAATTCTACCGCTTCGTGTACTCCTGTACTCGCTCCACTAGGAACTGCTGCTCTACCAAATGCTCCATCTTCAGTGAATACATCTACTTCTACAGTGGGATTTCCTCTGCTATCTAATATTTGTCTTGCGTGTATATGTGCTATTTCGCTCATTGTATTGTCTTTTCTTTTTTTATTGTATTCTAAAGTTGTTCTTCTGCTTACCCCATCATAGAAACGAAGTCATCAAACAAGTACCTGCTGTCGTGAGGACCAGGACTTGCTTCAGGGTGATATTGTACTGCAAAAGCACTTTTGTCTTTTACTCTGATACCTTCTACCGTATTATCGTTCAGGTTGATGTGCGTTATTTCAGCATTACCGTTATTGGAATCTGGGTCTATCGCAAAACCATGGTTCTGAGACGTAATTTCACTTTTCCCGGTCAAAAGATTCTTCACAGGGTGATTCTGTCCTCTATGACCGTGATGCATTTTGAAAGTCTTCATTCCTACTGCTTGAGCTAGAATCTGACTTCCTAAACAGATACCAAACATTTTCTCATCTGCATCTAAGATATCTTGCAATGTTTTCACTGCATAAGGCATCGCTGCAGGATCACCCGGACCATTACTTATCATAAACCCATCTGGATTCCATGCCTTCATATCAGCATAACTGGAGTCGCCAGGAAACACCTTCACATGACATCCTCTATCCGTAAGGCATCTTACTATATTTTCTTTCGAACCTAAGTCCAGTAAAGCTACTCTTTTCGCACCATCGTCATTAGCTTCATAAGCTTCTTTGCTCCAAACCTTGCTACTTAGCTCCATCCCTTCCATACTTGGAACTTCCTTCACCATTTGTTTGAGTTTGTCTACATCTAGTATCTCCGAACTGATGATAGCATTCATCGCACCAGCATCACGTATGTGAATTACAATTTCTCGTGTATCAACATCCGATATCCCTGTAAATCCATGCTCTATAAAATACTCATTCAATGAATCGTCAGCCATTACCCTGCTGTGATTTTGAGAGAAATTCTTACAAACTAAACCAGCTATTTTGATGGAATTAGACTCTTCGTCTTCTTTTCTAGCTCCATAATTACCGATGTGATCTGTGGTCATCACTAATATCTGACCAAAATAAGAGGGATCTGTAAACACTTCTTGATATCCCGTCATTCCGGTATTGAAGGCAATTTCACCTGTTGTTGTTCCTATTTTACCAACAGCTTTCCCTTCGAAAACTGTACCATCCTGAAGCACTAAGTATGCTTTTTGATTATTGATAACTGACACTTTAGATTAGATTTTGGCAAAGGTAATTTATCCGATGAAATATGAACTCCTGAGTTATCAAAAGATAATCAACGAATCAAAGCTTATTCTACCAAAGTTGTAACAGTATTATTTTCGTCAGATGAGAATAGCTTTAAGAGTACTCGTATGTTTTATCACCACCTTACTCCTATGCTCTTACTTCATTATGTGGCCCAAAGCTGACCTCAAACCTTTCGGTCGACCAAAACACTTCAGCAAACTTCCCACTACATTAGAGCCCACTTTCTTTGACTATAAACAAGCCTTAAAAGTAGCAAAGGCAAACAACCGGATGTTATTTGTGAATTTCACAGGGCACGGCTGTGTAGGTGACACACGACAGCTGTTTTGGCCGTCAGAATATTTTATTCCAAAGACTTTCATTGAAAACAAACTTGTCTATTGTGCTCTTTACGTTGATGACAAAACAGTTCTTGCTGACTCAAGTGACTGGTTCATTAGCAAATCTGGAAAAATCCAGAAAAGTATAGGGGCTCTAAACGGTCGCATACAAGAACGCACATACGATTCAAATGCACAACCGCTGTATGCACTCATTGACCCACATACGGATTCGACTCTTTGCACCTTCTACTACAGTTCGCCGACTGGAAAAACGCTTAACCTCATCAAAGGTTATTATGGAATAAAATGAATAGTACTACTTCAACCAAGCTTTCAGTAGCTTATTCTCAGGATCCACTACTTCTAGTTTGTAGGCTACCTTAGGACTTTTTTCATAGGTAAGTGTTGTCTTATGCAATTTGCTATCACGAGCGTATAAAATCTCTATCGTATCACCCACTTTGTAGTTATCATCATATGACTCCAAACTACTATTCACTCTCCAACCATTGATAGCTATGACCTCATCATTTACACTCAATCCTGCTTTCACTACAGGGCTACTGGTATGGATATTAGAAATAGACGTTTTACCTCCAGAATATCTGCTTATAGCTCCACTCCATGTTGTAGTCTTACCTGCATTTTTGTTCTTGATATCTATCCCGTACTTACTAAATATGCTTGTATAATCCAGCGGCTTAGTACTGAATATCACATCATCAAAAAACGACTGCATATCTCTGCCTGCCGCATCCGAACAAACGGCGATAAATTCGTCGTGCGTAAAACCACGTCCAAGCTTCTTATAATAGTCTTTGTATAGCGTTGTCATCACATCATCAAGACATTTATTTGACTGTGACCTAATCTCTAGATCTAACATAACCGCAGCTATCATCCCCTTGTTATAGTAACTCACCGACTGGTTCATGCTTTCCTCGTTAGGCAAGTACGCCTTAACCCATGCAAGCAAACTACTATGTGCTAAACTCATCACATTTTTACCGTTTGAGTTTTCTAATCTATTGATCTGACTTGCTATCAAAGCAAGGTACTTATCCTGATCATACTCTCCTATTTTGAGTAGAGTCCTATCGTCATAGTACGAAGTGATACCTTCTGCTATCCATAGCATATCAGTATATACTTCTTCATCATAATTGAACGGTCCTAGTTGGATAGGTCGAATGCGTTTTACATTCCACAGATGGAAATACTCATGAGCTATCAAACCTAAAAAGTTTTTGTAAGCGGAAGGATTGGTATAGTTCCATCTTACCATCGCACTAGTCTGGCTATTTAGATGCTCTAAGCCTCCGCCACCACTTCCTACATTATATACAAAGTGAGTATATCTATCACTTGGATGATCTCCCATCATCTCTATCTGCGAGTCACTTATTTTTTTGAAATCTGCAGTTACCTTTTCCAGGTCGTAATTTCCTTCTCCTACCATCACTATACGATGTGGCACCTTGCCACTTGTATAGGTTCCTACATCAAAGTTTCCTACTGCTATTGGCGAATCCGCCAGTAAATCATAGTTTTCGCATGTGAATACCCACCCCATTGCCTTATTTTGAGGCAACGCCACCTCTACATTTTTCCAGCCCTTATATGGCTTTACAGTCAGTACTATTTGCTCTTCTTGAAATCCGTCCAAGTATCCAAAAGCAGAGACACAATGTAAAAAGGCGTAATTTTCATCTGCATAACTCTCGCGAGCACTGATAGCGAAACAGTACACGTCATAGCTCAAACTTACACGCTCTCTCCCTTTCGTATCTATACGCCAAGTGTTTTTATCAGTACGGGTTACAGGAGCTTCACCTGCATTCACATTTTCAAAAGCCTTACTAAACTCTCTCACCTTGTACGACCCAGGAGTCCAAACCGGAACCTTAAAATCTACAAAGTCTTTACCTTTTGTATCAAAATCAATAGAAACGGTCACATAATGTGATTTTACCTTGTCAAAACTTACGGTGTAATTCAATGC
>JBMYYN010000255.1:0-3646 GCA_049609445.1 Bacteroidia bacterium
ATTGCTGCCTGTGAAATATTCTTCACTTTTGGGGCTATAGTTGAGTTTGAATATAGAAACAAGTTGATGCTCTTTGTGCCAAGTCAGGAGAGCATCTCCAGGTCTGGTGATGAGATCCTTAAACTGTTGGTTGTTTGCTAGGTCATTGGTGTGATCCTTTTCCACGGTTTGCACTAGAGTGATCCCTTTTTGTTTTTCATATTCGTGTGACGAGCAAGCTACGAATAGAATAGGCATAAGGAATAAGAAGACGTTTTTCATGAATCGTAAAGATATAGAATTTATTAAGATTTCATGAACCTAACGGCATAAACTAATTCTCGTTGAGGATAAATCTTCTACATTTGACCAAATCATATGATATAGTATCCCATGAGTACAATGCATCAAACAGCCGTAGACGATTTTATGCGATTAGCAGAAAATCGCAATGGTAACGAGTCAGAATTTTTACAAGCAGTAAGAGAGGTTGCTGAAAAGGTAATCCCATTTATAGCTGCGAATCCAGAGTACAAAAAAGCAAAGATTCTGGAGAGAATGATAGAGCCTGAACGTGTAGTCATGTTTAGAGTTCCATGGGTGGATGATAGTGGAGAGTATCAGGTCAATAGAGGGTATAGAGTCCAGATGAATAGCTCTATAGGTCCGTATAAAGGAGGATTGCGTTTTCACCCGAGTGTGAATTTGAGCATCTTAAAATTTTTGGCATTTGAACAGGTATTTAAAAACAGTCTGACGACACTACCTATGGGTGGAGGCAAAGGAGGCTCAGATTTTGACCCTAAAGGAAAGTCGGATAACGAAGTGATGCGTTTTTGCCAAAGTTTTATGACCGAGTTGTCTAAGTATATAGGCTCTGAGTGGGATGTGCCGGCTGGAGATATAGGCGTGGGGGGTAGAGAGATCGGTTATATGTATGGCCAGTACAAACGTCAAAAAAATGAATTTGTCGGAGTGCTCACTGGCAAGGGGCAAGAATATGGAGGAAGTAGAATTCGACCAGAAGCTACGGGCTATGGGACATTGTATTTTGCTCAGGAGATGATGAGAGCCAATGGAAGTACATTGGAAGGAAAAACTGGCGTAATATCGGGCTCTGGAAATGTGGCTCAGTATGCAGCTGAAAAAATGCTTCATATGGGAGGAAAGGTACTTAGCATGTCAGATTCAAAAGGGACATTATACGACGCCTCGGGGATAGACCGAGAGAAGCTTGACTTTATATTTGATTTGAAACAAAACAGGAGAGGTTCCTTGATAGAGTACTTGGGCAAGTATCCAAATGCTGAGTACAGAGAAGGCCAGACTCCTTGGGATATACCTTGCGATGTTGCATTCCCTTGTGCTACCCAAAATGAGTTGAATAAAAGTGATGCCAAGACCTTAGTAGAAAATGGATGCAAACTAGTGTCTGAAGGTGCAAATATGCCGTGTACCATAGAAGCCATAGAAGTGTTTCAGACGAATGGGGTGCTCTATGCACCAGGTAAGGCTAGCAATGCAGGAGGCGTAGCTGTATCCGGATTAGAAATGGCACAGAATGCCATGCATAGCAGGTGGCTCAGTGAAGAAGTAGATGGTAAGTTACTCGAAATAATGAAGAGTATACACCAACAATGTGTAGAGTATGGAACTCGCCCAGATGGTTCCGTGGACTATGTCCAAGGAGCTAATATAGCAGGCTTTGTAAGAGTAGCTGATGCTATGCTACAGCAAGGTCATGTGTAGTGCAGAGCCTATAGTTCTTCTGTAAGGCTAAACTGATCTTTGAAAGTGTTAGGTTGATTGAAATATGACAGATTCTGAATCGACATACTTTTTTAAATATTCTCTAACAGTATGTAGTAGCTTTTCTGCAACGTTCATATCATAGCTTTCTTTCGTGGTAGACGTTACTTTATTGTTTGCGTAATACTCGCCCGATTTAAGATGATTTTTCGGAGTTTCTATGAGATAACTCAAGGTCTGAGAACCTTTTTCTGGAGATTTTCCCATTAAGTAGAAAATCAATTTTGATAACCAACCGGCTTCTCTACCTAAATTGGTTCGTACCATGCCCGGATGTTGCGAATAGATGCTAATGTTATGTTCACTCAAACGTTTTGCTAGGAGTCTGCAGATTAAAATTACTCCTAGTTTAGACTGCCGATATACTTTGAAGCTCGAAAAGTTGTTTTCAAACTCAAGATTTTCGAATTTTATCTCGCCTTGGTGAAGGCCAGAACTTGTGAAAATAATCTTTGGATTCTTAGATTTTTTTAGATTCTCGAGAAGCATATCGCAAATCAATAGTGGAGACATTAAATTCACCTGAAGTGTTTCTTCGATATTGTCAATGGTCTCCTTGAATTCGAAGTTCATTATTCCCGCATTGTTAATGATCATATCAATTTCAGGATATCTTGATTTTACTACTTTACATGCTGCAGATACAGATTCGAAAGAGTTGAGGTTACCTTCTATTATGTCAATTTTACCTGTAGCCTTAGGATATTGATTTTTGAATTCCAATTTCATCTTTTCTCCGATGTTTTTATTTCGGGAAAGGATGATTAGAGTGTCTCCATTGTTAGCTGCTTTGATAGCACTGACCTTACCAAGCCCTGAAGTAGCCCCGGTCATAAAAATAGTTTTACGTTGATTCATAGTACGATGTGTTAGTGGTTTTGTGAATGATTTCGTTGAGTTCATTAGAGCCTAGTTTCGTGTGGATTCCGACGTGTTGCAATTCGTAATATTCATATTTCATAGAGATTGGTCTTAATTGTTTACGTATAAGTCTATCGTAGGTTGTTTTAGTCAGTTTTTCTCAGTGGTACACTTCACTAGTTCAGAGTTTGGGAAATCATTTTCGATTGTTCCTTTTAGTTTTTCAACATTGTTTTTCGACTCACAGTCTAGAGTACTCAAGACAAAATTCGGGGCGAAATAAGTAGTCTCCGTTTCTATACTAGGATACTTAAGCTCAAAATTCGAAGCCACCTCTTTAATCACTTCAATTCGTGGAGATTTGGCAATCTGCAATTCAAATAAATCTGTTTTCTGATTTGCAGCACCTGTTCTATCTCCAAAACCTAAAGAAATGGTAATGGCTAAAACCAATATTATTCGAAATCCTTGTCCGTTCATTTCTGTTGACTACAACGGTTAGTATATGAAAAGTAGGGCAGTTGATAACCACTTACTTTCGGATTTATACTGAGCTATATTTTTGTTTTTATCTTTTTTCTAAAATACAAATTAAAAATGTGGCGGACTTTACAAATAAGCACGAGCCTTTGATTTAGCATTTTCCGCCTTATTTTTTATATACGTTGTTGTACACTGGCTTTTCTTCCGCAAACTTGCGTTGGCTTTATTCATTTCAAAACAGTCCCATTGATTCACATTCTTCTAAAAATACGCTCTTTAAAAACCCATTCTCAGCTTTAAGATTATATTTTGCTTCAAATAACTTCATATCTAAAAAATCTTTTTTTGTTAAATTTTGCCCCATTGCTATTGCATTCTTATAACCTTCATTTACCATTTGAAACCAATCAATCCCTACATTTTTACTAGATATAAGTGCCTTATAGCGTTCATCTATTCCAAAAACACGTTTCCAAGCTTCTATTTCTTCATCAAAACCAGTTAGTTTAATTTC
>JBMYYN010000256.1:0-3644 GCA_049609445.1 Bacteroidia bacterium
GATACATAAAGCTCGGTTCTTCTCTTGGCTCCACAGGATAGATATAACCTGGTCTAAAAGAGTAAAACTCCAAATTAGTCTCCGATATTTGATTTTCTGCCATTCCTTTAAATTTGGCAAAGGCTGTTCTACTTTTTTCAGTTCGGTCAGCACCAGCACCGCTCAACAAACAAAAACGTGCTTTTGGATTTTGTTCAGCCAATAATTTAGCACAGTTTACGGCATAGTCAACAGTAATCTCTTTGAACAAATCTTTTGGAACTTGCCCTGTATAAACACCTAAACAAAAGAATACTACATCTGCGTTTTGGAAAAACTCCAGATGATAATCATATGTCTTAAAGTCTTTAATAACGACTGTATTGATTTTCTCATTTTGTTCAATACTATTCTGTTTTCGTATCAGCGTGGTTACTTTTGATATTTGGCTTGATTGTCTACACAAATCTAAAAGTATGCTTCCAACCATTCCTGTACTTCCTGTGATAATTACATTCATTTATTCTAAATGTGTTGTCTTCATTGTGCCTAACATGAGTATAAACACCATGTTTTTCTAAGAAAAGCCATAGTCATACTCGTGTTAATAATTCCAAATGTAGCATAAACTTGTGATAGTCAGTTTATCTATCGGTCATTAAGCGATTGTAATTACTTACAAGTGAATAAGAAGGATAGTCAGCGTGATTATATCACATTTACTTCCATCTCTAACTGGATCTGGTACTCTTCCCAGACATCTTCTTGGATATCTTGAGCAAGCTTATACACATCCTTGCCTCTTGCTCCTCCGTAGTTTACCAGTACGAGTGCTTGCTTGGCGTGACTACCAGTTCTTCCAACTCTTCGCCCTTTCCATCCTAGGCTCTCTATCAGCCAGCCTGCAGGTACTTTCACGAGAGTTTCACTGACCTTATAGCTTTTTATATCGGGGAAATCCATTTTTAGCATATTGAGATGAGCCCTATGGATGATTGGGTTTTTAAAGAAACTCCCAGAGTTGCCAAGTTCCGCAGGATCAGGCAATTTACTCTGTCTTATGGCGATGACGGCATTGCTTATGTCTTTGATACTAGGTGAGGAGATGTTTTGCTCTGTGAGCCAATTTTCGATGTCACCATAACTTGTGTTTAGTAGGTGGTCCGTTTTGGTCAGCTGTATGCCTACCTCAGATATGAAGTACTTTCCCTTAGCTTCTTTTTTGAATATGCTCTCTCTGTAGCCAAATTTACAATCTTCATTGCTAAACGTCTCTTCTTCCAGTGTAGTGAGATTGACAGCTTTGACATAAGTCAAAACGTCTTTCACTTCTTTGCCATAGGCACCTATGTTTTGCATCGGAGCTGCACCAACAGACCCCGGAATTAGACTCATGTTCTCTAAACCTCCATACCCTTTCTCTATTGAGTATAGTACCAGTTCATGCCAATTTTCTCCAGAAGCTACAGCTAATTCTACTGTAGAATGATCTTCACTAACTATGGTGATACCTTTTGTCTCATTTATGATGACAATTTTGTTCACATCTCCAGTGAGTAAAATATTACTACCTCCACCTATGAAAAAGCATTCCTTCAGTTTCTGGATGGTCTTGAGTTGGTCTAAATTGTCAAGTTTGATAATTTCTTTGGCATTTACATCTATCCCGAAAGTATTGTAATTTTTAAGTGATAAAGTGCTGTTTGAATTGCTCACAATGCAATAGTAGTGCGGTATTCTAAGATTTAATCTTATTTTTCCCAACAAATAAACACCTCATGAAAAAAACATTCATATTACTATTCGGTATTGCTATAATGGCTATGGCTTGTGAAGATGATGATAAAGAAATTGTGATCGAACAATCTCCAACATTGTGTGATAGTTTAGATGTGCTGTATACAAATGACATCAAGCCGCTACTCAAAGAAGCAGGATGTTCTGGTGTGTACTGCCATGGAGGAGGTGCCGGCGGATATACTATGAATGACTATAGTACTACTAAGATGGCAGCTGAGGATTCGAAATTTTTAAAAGCAATAAGACACGAGACAGGTGCTAGTCCTATGCCAAAGGGTCAAGTGAAATTATCTGATGGAGACATACAGATAATTGAATGTTGGATTCAAAACGGGTTTAGAGAATAGTACTCAGCTTTACTTTACAGCAACGGTCATTTCTCTTTTTCCGTTGGCTCCTGGTGGATTTTCTATGGTGTATCCTACAGACTTAAGATTTCTTTTGAGTTGTCCCGCAGCAGAATATGTGGTTAATAATCCACCTTTTTTGGTTGCTTCATACAACTTTTGAAATATTTCTAACGACCATAATTCAGGTTGTTTCTTAGGAGCAAAAGCATCAAAGAAAATCACATCATATTTATTCTCCACAAGTTTGATGTATTCTAGTTTTTGTGTGGTCTTGTAGAGTGTAAAGTGGTCAGATACTCTCACATCTATTTCCCATGGGGCTTCGTGAAGAGAGGTGTATAGGCTTTCTTGTCCCACATATTTCCCATAGTTGATTTCTTCAATAAGGGCATCTGGTACAGGAAAAGGTTCAAGAGTCTCAAGTTTTATTTTTCTGGAATGATTTCTAGCGTAATCTGCGGTCAAGAGAGCATTTAATCCTGTCCCAAAGCCCACTTCCAATACTTGTACATTTCCTGAAGTCCTATCCAACCCTTCCTTTAAAAAGACATGTTTTGATTCAGAAATTGCTCCATCCCTGCTGTGATATGTTTCATCCATTGATGGGATGTATAAAGTGAATTCTCCGGTTTTGGTCTCTTGCAATTCCATGCCGTCAAAAGTAATTTTAAAGATGTTTATTTGCACCGGAATGCAGCCAAAAGTACTATCAATCATTATCCCCGTGTATAACGAGGAAAAGACTATTCATTTAATTCTGGATAAGATTCAAGAAGTTGAGCTCATCGGAGGATTGAAAAAAGAAATTGTGATGGTGGATGATCGTTCTACAGATCAATCTTGGAAAAGGTTACAGGAGTATAAATCTCAAAACCCTAATATCAAGATCTCTTTATATCAGCACGAAGTAAATAAAGGTAAAGGAGCTGCGTTGCATACTGGAATCAACGAGGCAGGTGGAGATCTAATCATTGTTCAAGACGCAGATTTGGAGTACGATCCATTTGAGTACAATGAACTACTCAAACCGATACTAGATGGACATGCTGATGTAGTATATGGTTCACGTTTTATGGGAGGGAAGCCGCACAGGATATTGTTTTTCTGGCATAGTATTGGAAATTGGATGCTTACTTTGTTTAGCAATGCATTGACAAATCTGAACCTTACAGATATGGAAACGTGTTACAAACTCTTTAAGGCAGACATTATTAAAAGTTTGTCCTTGAAGGAAAATCGTTTTGGGTTTGAGCCTGAAGTGACAGCTAAGATTTCACGTATTCCAAGAATAAGAATATATGAGATAGGAATATCGTATTACGGTCGCACCTACGAAGACGGTAAAAAGATAGGATGGAAGGATGGTATGAGAGCCTTGTACTGTATCCTCAAATACAATATCTGGTCAAAAAACTAGAATTTCTATACTATTTCTTTTTCCTTCTGAGCATTTACGAATAAGACATTTCCAATCTTATCGTAGCCTAGGAAGGTTTCGTGTCCGAAGTGTTTTAC
>JBMYYN010000257.1:0-3615 GCA_049609445.1 Bacteroidia bacterium
TATTCTTGTCTACTGCTAGGTCAAAAACCTTATCAGTGCTTGTGGCTTTTTTAATTTCAATCGGTCTTTGAGGTTTGTCTTCCATTAGACTGGCGAGTAAGCTTTCTTTCTCAAGATTAGGCACAGGTTCTTGAGCTAGTCCATTGTCTATCCATTTACCTTCACTTTTGTCAAACTCATAGAAATTGAAGTCACTCTCTTCTCTGAAAGAAGCTAATTCTACTTCCACGCTTTTCCCGTTTCCTATTCTTGCTTCTTCGCCGTTAAAAGATGCTGATATATTGAACATCCCCGCAGATTCGAATGAACCCATTTCGCCATTTTCGGTTGTATAATTCATAGGAATACCACTGAGAATTATGTCTTTAGCATCATGAAATTCTTCAAACTTCAGTTCCACTTTTTCGGTAATTTCATTGCCTGAAATATCTACCAAAGTTCCTTTTGGAATAGTGATTTTTGAACCTTTATCCGTAGTCAGGACATTATCAATACTTGGGTCAATTCTAAATGAGATTACGCCTGATATAACGTTCGGAAGAGGGATATCTATTGACTGGAAGTTTTCAGAAGAACCAAGATTTACAGATTGTTGGTTTTTAGTTTTTGTGCAGCTAGCAATGATTAAAACAATAGCTAAGAGTGAGAAGATTTTTTTCATATTCGGTGAACTTAAAGTGTAAAAGACGAACGTATATTTTGGTCATCTTATTGTCAATACGCAGAACGATGAAAAATGTTACACCGGAGGATAAATGATTTGATGAAGACGGATTTTACTAGAATATTAGACGCATATTCAGTCCATACGGAGAGAATGATAAGTTTAATTTGGAATGTCTATTTGCCTCATTAGATTGCCCTTCATTGTATATGGAGATAGCTTTTTGGGCGTTCTTATCATAGGCTCTGCCAAATGGTATGGAACCGATAATCAGCCCTGCTCCTGCTGCTAGTTGTGCTTTGTTTAGTTCTCCTCCACTTGCTGCAGTTCCAAGAGAGTATCCAAATATAAATCCTCCGACACCTCCAAACAGCACAGCTAGATTCTCATTTTGTTTTGCCTTTCGCATATGCTTATATGCTATTGGATTGGATTCCGTGAGTTCGAGGAGCTTTTTAGAGTTAAGAATTTTCCCATCGAGGCGATACGTGGTGGCTAGCTTTTTAACAACTTGAATGCTATCACTATCAGCTGAACTCTGTGCTTTGGATGATAAGAAGCAGACGAAGATGAGTAAAAGCGTAAGTAATTGTTTCATGGTCTTGGGTTACAATCACAAATATAGAAAAACGACTATACCCATGTTGTAAAGCGGTTTTGTAGCTTTCTATGAGTATGCTGTCTTTACTCTACTACAAAGTTTAATGTATAGTCAGTCTCATTTTGACCTTCTTTCCACCAAAAAGTGTAAGTTCCTTGGCCTATGGTCAAAGTTGAATCATTTATACCATCATATCCTGGCATAGGGAAAGGTTCCCTGAAGTTTTGAAGCAAATCATCACCCGCATCTCTAGTGAATCCTATGCCTATTAGCGGATTCTCCACAGGAAGAGATATGAAGTCTACAACAGTGTTAGAATTCCAGTCAATTTTATTGCTAGCATTTAACGCTGTAAATGCACCAAGTTGATCTTCAAAAGGCCCAATACACGGATAGTCTTCGTAGAGGTGAAACGGAGTCAGAGTCATCTTTTCTACAAGTATTGAGACAAGCTTTTTTCCTTCCGGAATTGAAAATGTAATGGCATCTACATAGTTTTCATGACCCGGAAAATATGGGATAATAGAATCTTGAGGTCCTCCGTCAAAAGTCGTGCAGTATGCTTCAGACCAGGGTGTTGACCCTCCCATTATTCTGTTGTTTCCGTTTTGAAAAGTTACTTCCGTTGGAGAATTAAGGTCTCCGGACAACTCACCGTTAACTGATTCATCCCAAACGGTTTCATGTGGGCTCTCCTCAGTATCTTTACATCCAGGGGTGAATGCTAAAAAAGCCGTAATAAAAGAGGCGATAAAGATTTGTCTCATAATAAAATTAGTACTCAAATGTAATTAAACAATTTGGATACCACCATTAATATGCAGAAAGACTTTTTAGCTGTGCAGAGGGCGATTGTCAGTAGCCGCTAGTGCAGCCTCTTTGGTAACTTCACTCGTAGTAGGATGAGCATGACATATACGTGCGATGTCTTCTGCACTCGCACGGAATTCCATAGCAACAGCTATTTCCATAATCATGTCTGCTACACGTGGTCCTATCATATGTGCTCCTAGTACTTCATCAGTTTCCGCATCAGCGAGTATTTTTACAAATCCATCCAAATCCATTCCTGCAACGGCTCTACCATTTGCTCTGAAGGGGAATTGTCCAGATTTATATTTCACACCGGCCTCTTTAAGCTGCTCTTCTGTTTGTCCTATTCCAGCTACTTCTGGCCATGTGTATACTACTCCTGGTATCAAATTATAGTTGATGTGCGGTTTTTGATTAGCTAAAATCTCAGCTACCATAACGCCTTCTTCCTCGGCCTTATGAGCAAGCATAGCACCTTTCACTACATCCCCAATAGCGTATATATTCGATACGTTAGTTTGAAGGTGGTCGTTGGTTTCGATTCGTCCTCTGTCATCTAGTTTAACACCAGCCTTATCCGCAGCAAGACCATCGGTATATGGTCTACGTCCTACTGATACCAAGCAATAGTCACCTTCTAGTATTACTTCTCCTTTCTTTCCTTCAGCTTTCACAGTTACTACTTTCCCTTTAGTAGTCACTGATGTTACCTTATGACCCAAGTGAAGTTTTATTCCTTGTTTCTTAAGCACTCGGCCCATCTCTTTTCCTAAGCTAGCATCCATGGTAGAAATCACACTCGGGGCGTATTCTACGACACTTACTTTAGCTCCAAGACGGTGATATACAGAACCAAGCTCTAGACCAATCACACCACCACCTATTACGATTAGGTGTTTAGGAATTTCTTTCAACTTCAAAGCTTCGGTAGATGAGATAACTCTCTTTTTGTCTATTTCCATTCCTGGGAAGCTGGTTGGTTTACTTCCAGTAGCTACGACAGTATTTTTAGCAGATATCGTTTCTGTTTTTTCTCCTTCTATCTGTATGGTATTGGCATCTACAAAAGAACCCATTCCGGTATAGACATCAATTTTGTTTTTCTTCATGAGAAAATCAATACCGCTTGTCATTTGATCTACTACTCCTTGTTTCCTAGCTATCATTTGCTTGAAGTCTATTTTTGGAGTACCGATATTGATACCGTGAGCTTCAAACTTGTGAACTGCGTCATGATATTGATGACTACTATCAAGAAGAGCTTTACTTGGAATACATCCTACGTTCAGACAAGTTCCTCCTAGTGTGCTGTATTTCTCAATAATGGCAGTTTTAAGGCCTAACTGAGCACATCTGATGGCACATACATATCCTCCTGGTCCAGATCCTATGATTGCTACGTCGTAATTATTCATTTTGTATTTGTTTCTAGTTTAGTAACCCATTTGTAGGTTAAAAGATTTCTTCTTGTTGTTCTACTCGCACACCCGCCGATACCACATTAGGCAGTACCTCTAATCTCATATCTTGAGAAACG
>JBMYYN010000258.1:0-3577 GCA_049609445.1 Bacteroidia bacterium
ATGACTCCACAATTGGTTACACGTATAGGTGTGGGTATTCAGGGAGAGGATTGGGTGGAAGTACATTCTGCAGTACATAAAATGAAACCTTCTGTAGACATGATGGGAGTGAAATCTCTTTACGATGTAGTTAGGAAAATCGAGTATAACGCAAAGAATGAATCGGATCTCGATCAAATACCTAGACTCTATGATATATTGAGCGATACGCTTTCAGAGGTATATCAGCAGCTAAGAGACAGGTAACTAAGCCCTTTTATTTAAGTTTGTTTTTGTACATCTGAACTACATTATTCAGTCCATAATATAGTGCATCCGAGATAAGAGCATGTCCGATAGACACTTCTAGAAGTCCTGGAACTTTTTCAGCAAAGTAAGCTAAGTTTTCTAGACTCAAATCATGTCCTGCATTTATGCCTAGATTATGGTTTAGTGCTTCTGCAGCAGTTGCTACGTATGGAGCAATGGCCTCTTCTTTGTCAGACAAATATTGGGAGGCATATGCTTCGGTGTATAGCTCTATTCGGTCTGTTCCACATTTTTTTGCAGCAGGTACCTGCTCTGGATTAGGATCCAAAAATATAGATACACGTATGCCTTCTTCTTTTAATCTAGATATAATATCAGACAGAAACGTTTCATTTTCGATGCAGTCCCAACCGGCATTACTAGTTATAGCATCAGGAGCATCAGGTACTAGAGTCACTTGATGGGGTTTGATATCCAACACCATTTGAATGAAATCTTTGCTCGGGTAACCTTCTATATTGTACTCAGTAGAGACTACATCTTTAAGTCCATAAGCATCGTTTCTTGTAATATGCCTTTCGTCAGGACGAGGATGCACAGTGATCCCATCTGCACCGAAGTTTTCGATATCCTTTGCTGCTTTCAAAACGTCAGGTAGAGCCCCTCCACGAGCATTTCTTAGTGTTGCAATTTTGTTGATGTTTACGCTCAGTTTTGTCATTTTATTTTATACCTGATTTGAAGAGTAAATGTCCTCTTTAAGTTTCCTGCAATATTATTGAGTCCGGAACCTATAGAGTAATTATTTTCTAAAGAATTTAAAGGGATGTAATGTTGAGTGTGTCCATACTTAAACCAAATGTCCAAAGTTCGACTGGGTTTAAAACGAGCTAGAATATACCATCTCAAACCACTAAATCCATGAGTAAACAGTGGGTAATCATATAGAGGTGTTTGCTCAAAGCTATAAATTCTGTTCTCGTACCTATCTATTGTGCTGTATGCAACCCTACCGCTTAGTTGATACTTTATGCCAAATGGTTTATAGACTACGTCTTGGTATATAAGGCTTCCTAAAGATTTTTGATCTCCATCATCGAATGTACTTAGTTCTACTCGACTTCTAAGTTCTACGCCTTTGCTTATTGTATTTGATAAATGAACTCTATGTCTACTTATGGTTTCTTCAGTGAGTATCTTTTGGTCAAATAAGCTGTTGGATGCAAGTTTAGTTTCAGATCTGAATCTATAGTATACCTTAAATACTTTGTTTGGTTTGTACTGTCCCTCTATCCAAAAATCCTTGCCAAAGCTGGGTGCTATGGCTTGAAACTTGAGCCACGGACTCTTGAACAAGTCATAGTATCCTAAGATCGTAATCTTTCTGTTTACCTTAGCTTGAAATCCAGTGTAGATTCCATTTTCGTTACTTGAGCTACTGTTTTCGCCAAACCCGTTGGTCTGGTAGGTGATAAAGCTTTTATCATAATTTCGGTACACAAGACTTAGGTCAAATGATTTGTTGAGACTTAAAAGTGCTCCATGCACTTGTGCTATAGAATTTTTAAACGAGCTATGGCTAATTTCTCCAAAGAGATTTACATTTCTAAATACATAGTCGTAGTATAATCCTGTTTTGGAGTATTGATCGCCTCTGAAAGAAAATTGGTTGTAGGCTTGAGGTGTAGGGTTAATTGGTGAATTTAACTTTCTCGCATAACTGACCATTCCTATTTTCCCTCGTTCCAACTTGATTTCGCCGTAGACACCTACTTGCATATCTCTTACCACTCGCTTGTCTTCAAACTCAGATAGTGTACGATGGTATCCTCCATCTTCTTGGATATTTGTGAAATAATTAGTCTCAGATATATCCTCTGTACTTGATTCGTTGGAGGTCACAGCATTTCCATCCACCTTTTTGAATGATGTAAAAACCCCAATGTCGATTTTTTTTAATTGAAAAGATAATGCACCTCCCCTGAGATAGGCGTTTTCCCTTAGAGACCTGTATGCCCCAAACCCATTAAAATTACGTTTTGAGTTAGTTATTATGCTTGATTTTCCGAAGGCCAATCCAGTACTCAATGTCAATCCTTGCCCGAAGTTGGCTTGATAGTCTCCGATATTTAGAGATTTTATTCGATTAATATCTCTAGCAGAAAAATAGAAAGAATAGTAGTCAAAACCACGGTTGTATTCACTATTAAATATAGGTTCTCCAGCATCTTTCTCTGCATTGAACCCTAAGGAGATGTGCTTTTTAAAATCAAATCTATAGCGAAGATTGGAATATATTGGAGAACCCAAGTATTGATTTGACGAGGTCACAGAGGCGGTATCTGCTATTATGAAACCTCTAGCATTTGGGGTGATGGTTTCTGCTAAACTCAATATTTGATGTTGCCCCTGATTCCATATTTTCTTAAGGCTTAAAGAGGATAGGCTATTAGCTTTTAGACTGACAAAGGGGAGTAAATGCTCAATGTCCGATAGTGTAAAACTGGGAAGTATCTGTAGCTCGTAGAGCTCGATAAAGTCTCCATATGTTTTACGATGTTCAATGATTTCCATGGATTGGAAACCTGTGAGGAAAGGGACTTCGAAAAGTTCGGTTGCAGAAGCTTTGTTTAAATCAAGTGGATGATCAAAGTAATAAAGCAGGTCACTTGCAAACTGCTGAATATCAATTTCGTCTGTACTGTTTTCGATGTATCTCTCTAGGTAGTCATTTACAACTTCATTTTCTGTTTGGCTGTACAAGTTGGCTGTCCAACAGAGTATGAAAATGAGTAAGCCACTAAAACGCATACCGAAGGTTTAATGAAGGCGAAAACCCTAACTGATTATGGTAAGAACCTGCTACATCTATGTTGATTTTCTTGGCTTCCCAACCAAAGCCAAGAGCTATGAGCTGATTCAGTCCAAAACCTCCTCTAATAAAATACTTCTCCTTCTGAAGTTCTAGCCCAGCGTTTAGGTCTAAGTGTTCATTGCTTGACTGCAGCACATCAGTATAAAGCTTAATGTTATCCGCTATTAGATAATCAATACCTACGCGGATCGTTGATGCAAGATTCTCCATTGGTGTGTCAGTAAGTTTAGACCTATTTGGATTGAAGATGCTGATCCCGGCATTTAGTTTTTCGTTCACCTTGTAGTAGAGCCCAGCGTTGAACGTGAATGCTTTAAGGGGTTGGTAATAAGGATTAGTGGAGTTAAGGTAGTGGTAATTAAGAGCTACTCCGGCAGACACTTTCTCATGTAAACTTTTGCTGATACCTATTTGAGCTTTTTGATGGGTGTAGCCAGAGAATTCTTGGGCCAA
>JBMYYN010000259.1:0-3574 GCA_049609445.1 Bacteroidia bacterium
TAACCGCACCGGTCAATGCTTGTAGACCACTGTTTTGACAGAACGGCCCTGCAGCGGTGATACTTGCATCGGGAATAGAATCTACGATAATAATAGTAGAATCCTTTCCTATACAATCATCTCCAAAAGTGTTGTAGTAGATTTTATTAAATCTACTTGTTGTTAAGGCAGGGTCAAAATTTCCAAAGGAATCAATGAATGCTCCTCCAAAGAAGTATCCATCGTTATTATTTACAGTGAAAGTAAACGGTGGATCATTCTTGCAGACCGGCCTTACGCTATCTATCTGTATTATTGGAACTGAATCCAACAAAAAGAAGCCAGTATCTTTCAGTAGACAGCCAAACGTATCAACGACGCTAAAGTAAATGGTGTTCTGACCATATGTTGCACTGCTTATGTTCACCATTCCAAAGCTATCTACTGCTAGATTGTCATAATAATGACCATTCGTATCTGGCATTTGCAATTGGAAACTATCTAAAAGATCACATAGTTTTTCCTCTTCTGATAATAGGCTGTCGTATTGTTGTACAGCTTCTATGTATGTACTGTCTGTATTACTTTCACATCCCATATTATCTCTTACTTGAAGAGTATATGTACCCGTGTTTTTTGTTAGGTATGAGGAATTTACAGAGCCAGTATTCCAAGTGTAATCCGTTATATTGTTCGTTTTCGGAACAACTACATTTTCAAGATTATTCTTGGAAATTATAAAATTTCGTATCCTAGTCTCATTATAGTATCCAGAGTTAGCGTAATAGTTTGCTGAACTTATTCCGAATTTATTTCCTCCTCTTGTCCTAGGGCTAGTATCTGTATAAGTAGATAGTAATATCCCATCCAAGTATAATTTTATGGTTTGGTTGCTATATATTATTTTCACCTTTTTCCATCCAGCTCCGTCCATATGTTGATTGATATAATTATAGTTCAATCTAGAACTAGACCAGTACGTATAAGCGTAGTCACTTCCACTATTTCCAAAAATACCAATCTTGTACCCTTCATTTGCTGCAACTTGACTTGTAGGGGTGCTAGCACTAAAGATGTAGAACCAAAAGCTGTAGTAGTGAGAATATGAGGTCTTATCTACCCATATATCAAACGAAACAGAAAAAGTGTCTAACACATCTATTGTACTATCTTCCCATTCAATTTGTCCCGTTTTATAACCTATATTCGGTGTAAGAACAACACCTTCTTTTAAAACTGCAAATTCTGCGTCATTCTTTAAGCTGCCAGTTGAAGAACTTTGCAATGTATCGTTGACGATATAAGGGTCGTAATAAGTGATCTCTGGAGTTATCAAGAAGGAATCTCCTTTACAAAAGAATGTGTCGTTAGGTAACTCAACTTCTGGATTTTGGTTGAATTGAATGTATACGCTGTCCTTATACTCACAGCTACTTCTCATTTTAACTTGAATCTTATCGAAGTAGATATATGCCCCATAGGCAGATTCATTAAGTTTATTAAACTGTAAGCGGATCTTGATTTTTCTAGTATTCTTTGGTGTCGTTCGACTGTGGTTTAGATAATCCCATGATTCAATTCTTTTTTCAGAGCCTGTAGAAGAAATGGCTAGTAGAACATTAGAGGCATCATAGTACTCTACAATCATTTGCCCTTCGTCAGAAGGACCAAATCTATGGCCTCTTACATAGCCTGTTACAGAGTTTTTAGAAATGCCTGAGTCTATTTTAACTGAGTCAAAACTAACATCGACATCTTGACTAAATTCATAAATCCCGGTTGTTAGATAAGAAGCTGTACTACCATATACACAGTAACTAGAATCTATTGGAGATTGGCCAGCATCTCTTTTCATGGTCCAACCAGATGTCGTTGTCCAGTCTGAAAAATCAGAGTTTTCAAAGCTGGCATTTTTAGCTAGTTGGGGTTTGTCTTGCATGTCAAAAAAGTAAGTCCCAGTAGCTTTGACAACGGTAGTTAAGCTTGTGTCTCCGTGCAACCAATATCCATCTCCATGTGTGATTGTTGCATTTAAGGTAATACTATCTCCAACACAAAGAATAGTGTCGTTTGTGACTATTTGCACTTCTGGTGAGAATGGAACAATTACAGGAAGGGTCAAAGAATCACTTGTATTTCGAGTAATATTGGTAACCACTAGTTTAACCTGATAGGTAGTTTCTACACTATCTGCCGGGTACGGTATGACTGGATTTAGTATTGTGTCAGTCATATTGTTGTAACCAAAATCCCAAAAATATCTTATAGAATCCCCTCGAGATGATGTGTTAATAAATTCAACCTCGTTCTCTGGACAACTAGTGTTGTAGTAAAAAGCTGCGTTTGGTCTAAATATGTCGACTGGTTTACAGGTTGTATCCGTGTTTTCTTTTGCCTCCACACTCATCTCTATTTCGCCAGTTGCGTATTCCGGTGTTACGACTTGTACATAATACGTTCCTTTACGTATGCAGTCCAAGACAAATGATGTTAACGCATTATTATTACATGGTGCAGGAGTAAGAGATTGACAATTCCCATAATATGTTCTGTACCTAATGTCTCCTGGAGCTGCTGTTGTAGTTTCAGCTAATTTAAACTCTAAATCTACTTTGGCTGTATCCTGATAGTCTACTACAAACCAGCTAGACTTAAAGCCATCGGGGCCTTGGAGACAACCTAAGTTAGTGCCATCTTCTCCGAAGTCATTTCCCATCGTATGACAGTTTACAAGTGCCTTATTTTTGATTAATTCAAGTGTATCAATTAATATAGGAATAGCATTATCACAAAAATCTCCAGTTTGAAAATCAAAGGCAACTCTTGGATAAATGAAATCGGTACAAACTAATGTTCCGCAGTCGACAAGCCTAATGTAATATTCCCCAGGCTCAACACAGGAATAACTACATCTTCCGAGAAAAGAATTTGTAGTGTAACTCCCGATTGAAGGAACATACACCAAACCTGAGGTGGAATCTCCTTTAGAGGTCGACCGGTAAAGCTTTATTACATTTTGACTATAGCTAGTCTGAATTCTTGTTGAATTTTGAGTGTATTCATAATTGTAATAAATATATCCTGTGGAATCCACTATAAACTTGTACCAAAGTGATCTTCCTCCACCATACCGACATGGACTTGGTGCACCATCCACACTTAGATCTGTTAGGTCCAAGGAGGAATTATTGAAGTAATCCTTTTTGCCTGAATAGGCTACGTTACTCTTTAATACGGTAGAAGAAGTCGATTCTACATTTAATGTAACCCCGCTAAAGTAACTATGTGCATTTCCACTAGGTCCGCCACCCTGACGACACATTAATTTCACAATTGCATCAGTCGCATTTGTAGGAATAGCTTTGCTAGCATCTATTCTCGTGAATTCAGTTTTTGTTGCCCAAATAGACCTCACTGAGTCCAATTGATTTCCATTTTTATCTAAAAAGACTAATTCTATTGCCCCTTGGTCTAATGCCGTGCCATCTTGATAAGCCATAATCAAAGATGAAAGAGTCGCTGTAGCAGTTCCTGCTTTTATCTCTTTGCTATATGCAGAGAGACTTACTTGTTGCTTCATTGTATTTATGGCATT
>JBMYYN010000260.1:0-3561 GCA_049609445.1 Bacteroidia bacterium
AGTTCTTGTACTATCCTATAAAGATGAATTTCTTTAGTCTCGCTCAACTCTAGCCTATCTACATTAAAATTTTCAAACGTAAGGTGAGTTGCTCCTTGTTCATTTTGAAAGTCAACTAACTCCTCTACGGCTTTGATGAAGCCTAATCTCTCCAAGGCCACAGGCATCATTTGATGACTAATTCCCCTCACACTATGAAGAACGTCACTTACCATTTCTTTTAATTCGAGAATGGTCCGTTCAGTTTTGATTTGATTTTGATCGATGTTTTCTAATCCTAATTTTATACTCGAGATCTGTTGCCCCACGCCATCATGAAGTTCTCTAGCGATTCTTCTCCTTTCTTCCTCTTCACTTTCCATATTACTTTTTATCATCATATTCTTAAATTCAACTTCTTGAGATTTCAATTCCAATTCTTTCTTCTTCAACCTATTTCTATAGAATAAAAATCCAGCTAGTAGAACTGCTAGTAAAGAAATAATGGCAAGAAATAGTCGATTTAATCTCAACTGCTTTTCATTGTTGAGCGAAATCAATTTTTGGTTTTCAAGTTCCTTTTCTTTGGTCTTATACTTCGTTTCGCTTTCTGATACAGCCTCTGCCCTCTTTTGTGTAAAGCTTGTATTCATCAATCGATACATCTCCTCCATTATCTCCTTTGACCTCTTATAGTCTCCAAGACTGTCATATGCCTTAGCCTGAAAAGCCAGAGCATGAATCGTTTGATCAGCATTGTTTTGATCTTTGTAGTATTTTACTGCCTGAGCCGCTGTATCACCTGCTTCCGCAAATCTTCCTTCATCTATGAGCAAGGAGGCTTCTTTAATCTGAAGGAAGGCAATTCGACCTATGAAACCATGTTTCTCTGAAAGCTTTCTACATAAGTCGACGTAATGTAGAGCACTATCTTTTCGACCTATCTTTTGAAACCAAGGGATCATTACACTATAGGTTCCAGCCATATTTGAATAATCCTTTGTAGCTCTTTGAAGTTTCAATGCTCTCGCAAAATTCATATCTATAACTTTTGCAAGAGAATCTTGGAATTCAGTATCCGAAGATGCCTGATAGTACTCCATATTGACTACCGAGATGTTGTTAAATACTGAAGAGCGTGCTGAAGGAAGAGCAGAATCATTTAAAGCTACTCTATTATAGTATTCTAAAGCGGTCTTGTTGTCTTTGAGTAAGTAGTAAGCATTTCCTATATGATTGCCTGAGATGCCGCGAAACTGCAAATCCTTATGAACCTTTGCTAATGACTCAGCTTCTAGAAGACTTGCTACCGAGGCATCAAGTTTATCTGTGAGGTATTCACACAACCCTCTGGATAGATAATAACCCATAGAGTCATTTGTACTTGCAGATTCTAGTCCTATTGCTTCAGTTTTGACATAAAACTTTTCTATTAGATTTACATTGTGTTTCGCACTAGCATAGTACAAACTATCACAAGCTAAAGACAACTCAGAATTCACCTCAAAATACTTCTGAAAAGATTTTGGGTATGACTGTGCATAGAGAGACAGACTGGCTGCACAAACCAATAGACAGCATATATATCTGGACATTATTTTCAATTCTTGTCTGTTTTTCAGCTGATTCGTCAATCGCGATATGCTTTCAATACCTTAGATAGTGGAATGATGTAATAGACTTCCATCATAGTAGATGAGCCCATAGACTTGGTTATTTTGTTGTATACGCCAACACCCACAACACCTAGCTCATATGACATGCCATATGAAACACCCCAATCTCCTTCATGAATCATAGGGTCATTGATGGCATTACGCTCTATCCCAGGATTATCCGCAAAAAAATTATCCGTGTATAATCGAGCACTATCTGCGTTATTATAACTAACACTTCCTGGAATATATCTGACCATTCCGAGATGAAAATTCCATCGATTCAGAGGTGTGACCTTCATCCCCATATCTCTGTAGTTCTGCGGTTTTACAATACCCGCGACTAAGCCAACTATATTCACGGTACCTTCAAAACTAATTTCAGTTGTATTCATTATGCCGGCCACTTTTTCGCTATCAAACTTAGATGCCACCGTACCGTCCAGAGCATTTACTTGTTTATTTACACCAGGAACCACTTGTCCTCTAGAAATAGATACATCTGCACCTAGAAAATTTATTCGACCTGAAACACCTATTCCATAAGAGTGTAAATTCCCTACTCCTTTATCTACCCATCGAGATGGCATAATACCATAACGTGGAGTCACACCCCAAAAAGGCCCAATATCCTTTACATATACGCTACTGGTAGTAGATCTATGCTCCACTCTATACCATCCCCCACCAAGAGGTGTCGCGGTACTAGAGTTGTGGGTATTATCTCCTGTTTTTACTTTATGTGGATCCAAAAGATTTCTCAAAGCATCCAGTTGAAAACTTACCTCAGGAATCAAATTCAGTTGTCCGTCAAATGTATACTCGGTATTCAGTCTCAAGCCAAGCACAGTAAATGGAAGTTGCACATGCATCCCTGGAGAAACATAAGCTCCATATGAACCATCATTTCTACTTAGGCCTACACCCAGCACAGGTTGAACTAAGAATCCTTTTACGTCTAGCTCCCTTCTTCCAATAATGGGCTTTGAAATTGGTGTAAAATATCCAAGGCTATATCTTCCTGTACTACTTAGTTGAGACTCACCATTTTTAACTCCTTCAAACCAAGATGCCCCGAATTCTAGATGCTTACTTCTATATCGTAGTGCAAAAGTCTGGTCGAAGTTATCCCAGCCGCTAAGTTGTGTGGTAACCGCTGGCCCAATGGCATACTTTGAAAAACCTGGGTTTATCTCAAAACGATTTCAAGTTTTATACCATATGTTTTCTGATTTAAAATCCTCTCTGGTTGACTTGAGATAATCATCATAAGCATGTTTTACAGAATCTTTTGATGTCTGAGCTGAGACAACTGAGCAAAATAAAAAAAGACTAAAAGTTACAAACCATTTCATACTCAAACTATTATTTTTTAGCATCCCAAAGTGCTTGATATGCAGGAGTTTTCTCCTCCTGTGCTTTCAATTGTTTTAAAGCGTCTAAAAATGTATTCGTAAGCGTTTCGGCATTTACCATCTTATACATCAGCTGGTAGTCATTGAATGAGGCTTGCTGAGCTGTACTTAAGCCTACCGGTATACTCTTAGCCGTCATCGTAAAATACTTACCAGGCTGCTTATAACTCACATTTGGAGCGAATGCAACAATATTCACCTTAGGATCCAAAGTCTTAGTATTCATATTGTAATCCAAATCTATCACAACAGAGAAAACCGCATCTACGTCTAATTCTTTGACTAATCGCTCTGTGACAAAATCGCTTCCAAAACTGATGCTTGCATCTTTCCATGTGTCCGTCCATCTCGTACCGACTATTCGCTTAGTACCTCCAGCACCTACTTCTATGAAGTTTCCTTTTCGTCCTTGGACAATGTCTTTAGAATACGAATAAGCATCTGAACCTGTCACTTTATCTAATGGTAAAATTTCACACCCAAGTTCACCTGACAGCTTTGATTCAAAGTCT
>JBMYYN010000261.1:0-3556 GCA_049609445.1 Bacteroidia bacterium
AGAGAAAATCTAAAAATAAGATGATTAAACAAGTAAGAGAAGAAATAATGAAAGGTGTCTATGGGGCTACAGAAGTTGTAGCTTCTACGATGGGGCCACAAGGAAACCTAATTGCAATAGAGGTGAACGGAAGTACAGTATTCTCTAAGGATGGAGTCTATTGCCTTTCCTACGTTCCTCAAAACCTAGATGGTTGGGAAAAATTCGGAGCTAGTGTATTACTGCAAGCAGCAAGAAACACCCTTCAAAAGGCAGGAGACGGAACGACCACAACTTGCGTAATGACGAGAGGATTGATGAAAGGTATTGAGCGAAGCGAACACTCACCCACTTACGCTTTTTTTGACGAATTGGAAGAGGATATTAAAAAGGTTGTTTCTAGCCTAAAAAATATGTCTAGGGAGGCAACGAAAGAAGTAATCAAAAGAATTGCTATGGTTTCCTCAAATTTTGATAAAAGTATAGCAGAGCCAATGGCAGAAGTGGCTTTTGAGTTAGGCCCAGAAGGACAAACCTACGCACTACCAAGCCCGACGGGAAAAACCTACTACGAAATACACGAAGGTTACTCTTGTCCTAGTGGAGTGCTTAGTCCAGATTTCTTAACTAATAGAACTACCGAGAAGTTAAACAATCCTTACGTGTTGATCGTGGAGCAAAAAATCAATAGCCACAAGGAATTGATTGGACTGTACAACAAGATTAAAGTTCATTTCAGAGATGCAAACAACATCGCACCTATCTTAATGATAGTGGGAGACATAGAACCAGATGTAGCTAAATTCATGTTGTCCAACGCTCGGAATCCAAAGCCTGGAACACCACCTATTAGAATCTACCCAATTAAATCGCCAGAAGTTGGACTTGATAGATATGACATACTGTGCGACATAGCAGAACTTACAGGAGCAACGGTATTCAGTTCATTCAACTCACATAATGTTTCCAAGTTTAGTGTATCGGACTTAGGGAGAGCTAAATTTGCTGAGGTAGGGATGCAGGGTTTCCGTATAGCTACTGATACTTCAACCGAGGCGTTAGTGGAGAAAATAAGAGGAGAGGAGTCAGGCAGTGAAGACTTAAAGAAGCAGAGAATTTCCATGTTGCAAAAAGGACTCGCTACTATTTTCGTAGGGGGAGACACGACATCTTCAATGCAGCAGAACGATCAAGTTATCGAAGATGTTATGTTGGCTTGTAAAGCAGCCATGGAAAGCGGAGTAGTATTAGGGGGTGGTCACGGACTGATGGAGGTAAATGAATACGTATATAATCATCCTAGCGTAATCAGTACAATGCTAAGGTCGGTATTTGAGCAACTTTCGGCAAATGCAGAATTGAATGTTTTTTGGGATAAAGAAAAGCCTTTTGACTTTTTAAGCAAAACCCACAAAGACCGATCAGAATTTGAAATATACACCCCTATTGCTGTTTTAGAAGCTGCAATGAAGGGGGCGTTATCAGTAACAAAACAATGTATCAGAACAAAATATGGACTTAAACAAAATACAGATACCTAACGGGAAGGTATTGGTGAAGATGAAAAGAGAGGATTATGATAATGAAGTAACTCTAATCACTTCTGAAAAGAGTGGTTGGGGCGAAGTTGTGTCAATCGGAAAGCCTTGCTATCCGCTATACAGCAAATGGAGAATGTTCTTATATCATTTTCTAGGGATAAATCCTTGTATTTTACAGGAAAAATCATTAGTTTTACTGCCGAGAATGGCAGGACAACAACTTGTTATTGATAACGAAGATTACGTTGTCTTGTATCACAATGAGATTAACTTAGTTAAAAATTAATGCAATGTCAGTATTACAATCCAATAAGGATTACCAAGCAATGAAAACGGAAGATGGCGAAACTCCTTATTCTGTTCGGATGTCGGGAGTAATGCCTATCACAAAGAAAAATGTTTCTAGTGAGGAAAATCTAAGTCCGAATGAACCTGGCGAGCCTGTTACCGAAGAGTCAAACGACGAAAACGAACTTCTTTCTAGCGAAGACGACACTAAGAAGCTAGATAGTGACATGGAGGTTGAGTTGGAGGTCAGGTCTAAGGAAAGAAAAAAGAAAACATTCAGAGACGATGAACTGGTTTAAAGCCATTGGCAACACCGTATTGATAAGAACGAACGACGACATAGAGTTCTCTGGCGATGTAACGTTGTCAGAGAACTCTGACGTTTGGCATTGGGATTGCAAAGGAGTAGTTGTTTCTGTCGGAGACTCAATTTTCTGCGGAAAGAAGATCAGGGAATTTGTGAAGTTTGGAACACCGATACACAAGCTATTCAGTCGAATCTTCACCTTGAATACTAACACGTATAGCGGATGCGACATAAAAGAGGGTGATAAAGTAATGTACCGATACACCACTAGAACAGAAGAAGAGAACACTATTTACATAGACGGGGTGAGGCACGTAATAGTTAAGAAAGAAGATATAGAGGCGGTAGTTAGGAATGGAGAGTTAATTCCTCAAAACGGATACATATTCGTAGAGATGAAAGAAAGAGAGGTTGATGATTGGGAAGGAGATGTAAATATCCACTACGACGACCACAATGTTTATGAAGAGGCTACGATTAAGTACATAGGAAAGCCATGTTTGCACTACTCAGAAGATGATCTATTTGATTCTACTGAATATAAAGTGGGTGACGTAATTAGACCAAGCCAGTACGCAGCAGTTAGGCTAGAGGTTGACGACCACAACACTTTGACTAAAAACAAATCCTCACTATTCAAAATGAGGCGAAAGAACACCTTATGCAGTATAGTACAGACATAGATGAGTTTGCTTGGGATTACTACCCTGATCTAGCCTACTTGAAAAACATACAGAATCATAAAATGATTCCAGCAGGATTGAAGGTTGCCGAGATGGATATTCTAGTCAAGTTCTGCATCTATATTTTGGCAATGGACAGTCCAATGTACGAGATAAAGAATTTGTCAGAAAGAGTCAAAAGGGGCAAGGCTAAGTTTGGAATAACCAAGATGCCGATGGTCAATGACATGATTGATAATGACAACGATGCGTACCATTGGGCAATAAAAAATGTATTCGCCTTAGTAAATAACGATCTATATGAATTGTGGTGGTCTAGGAAGACAGCTTTAAGAAGGTTGAACTCCATGCTCAGAAGCCCTAGCACCGAACCAAGCATCATTCTTAGGATTTCAAAAGACATCCAGACGCTTGCTGTGGAAGTATCGAAACTAGAAAGCACTATATTTGGTTCAAAATCTATAACAGACACAGTAAACAAGGTCAATATTAGAGAGCAGTACCCAGAAATGTACGCACTTGACTTTGACCACATAAAAAATCAACAATGAGGTTTATTGCTACGGTTATCTGCTTATTCATTTCCCTAGCTTGTTACTCACAAGCTATTAATCTAACCCTTCTATCTGGAGAAGAAAGAATTTACCAAACGGAGTTAATCAATTACTTATACTTAGACAGCAACGGGAACACTAAATTTTTCTACGGAGCAGAAACTAAAACCACCGAAACTGTCCAAAATTCATTAGACCAAATAG
>JBMYYN010000262.1:0-3555 GCA_049609445.1 Bacteroidia bacterium
TTATTTTAGAAACAATTTCTTTTTTAGAAACTGCGTTTTGACAAGAAATCAACATAATACTGATGTGAATAACTATGAAAAACCTGTTCATTATCTCCTTTCTGAACGGATTAGATTTGAAATTCAAACATTGATAACGGTGAGACCACAGATTACATATTACGGACATTCTTGCTTTTCTGTTTTAATTGGCGGTAAAAGTATACTCTTTGACCCATTTATATCGCCTAATCCAAAGGCAAGTATGGTCGATGTTTCCACAATAAAACCAGATGTGATACTCATCACTCACGGTCATGGGGATCATATAGCAGATGCTGTAAAGATAGCCAAAGCGAGTAAAGCTCAGGTGGTAGCTCCATATGAGATCGTGATATGGTTACAAGAAGAAGGTGTAGAAAACTGCATACCGATGAATACTGGTGGTAATTTGAATTTAGGTTTTTGCAAGTTGAAAATGGTACGAGCTGAACATGGGTCATCATTGCCTGATGGACGATATGCTGGCAATGCTGTAGGATATGTTATTCAAGACACACAGTGCTGCTTCTACTATGCTGGAGATACCGCATTGACACTTGATATGCAGTTAATACCACTAGAGTTCAAACTAGATTTCTGCTTTCTTCCTATAGGTGACAATTTCACTATGGGAATATCAGATGCATGTAAAGCCTCTAAATTGGTCAACTGTAAGAAAGTAGTTGGAATGCACTTTGATACATTCCCGCCTATTGAAATCGATCATAAACAAGCTTTGGATGAATTTGAAAAGGAGGACTTAAATCTCATTCTACCAGTTATCAATCAAACCATAGAACTATAATTAGAAAAAAATGTCAAAAATTATTTGTGTAGCAAATCAAAAAGGAGGAGTAGGGAAGACTACGACAGCAACTAACGTAGCATATAGTTTAGCTGTATTAGAAAATAGAGTATTGTTGGTTGATGCTGATCCACAAGCTAATTCGACATCACACCTAGGTTTTGATCCGAAAAATATACGATTAGGGCTTTATGAACTAATGGTACAAGATCTCAATCCTACAGATGCTATTTTAGATACGAAGTATGATTATCTTCAGATATTACCAGCAAACATTGACTTAGTAGGAGCTGAGATAGAGATGATTGATCTGCCGAATCGTGAAAAGATAATGAGTCGCTTGTTTGACAAAGTACGCGATAGTTATGATTTTATTATTATCGATTGCTCACCATCATTAGGCCTTATTACGACGAATGCTTTAGGAGCTTCAGATTCTGTAATTATTCCTGTACAGTGTGAGTATTTTGCACTTGAAGGATTAGGAAAGCTTCTGAATACCATAAAAATTGTACAAAGAAGTATTAACCCTAAGTTAGAAATAGAAGGATTATTACTCACCATGTATGATTCTCGTTTAAGACTTTCTAATCAAGTAGTGGAAGAAGTGAAACTACACTTCCAGCAATTGGTTTTTGATACTATTATCAAAAGAAATACAACATTGAGTGAAGCACCTAGTTTTGGAGTTCCTGTATTGGAGCACGATGCTACAGCAAGTGGTAGTGTAGGGTATTTGAACCTAGCTCGAGAACTTCTTCAAAAGAATGGACTTACTAAAATCGCAGAGGACGAGAGAATAATTCAGTAATGGCAAAAAAAGTTTTAGGAAGAGGGCTAAGTGCTCTTTTAGAGAACTCAGAGACAGATATCACAGGAGTAGAGCCTAAAGCTCTACATAGTATTGCTGAGATAGAAATAAGTCAAATAATTGCTAATCCATTTCAACCACGTATAGAGTTTGATGATGATGCATTGGTAGAATTATCTGAATCTATCAAGGTACACGGCATTATACAGCCTATTACAGTTCGTAAAATCGGGTATGAAAAGTACGAGCTTATCAGTGGTGAAAGACGTACAAGGGCTTCTATACTAGCCGGTCTGAGACATATTCCTGCGTACATACGTCTGGCAGATGATCAACAGATGCTAGAAATGGCTCTGATAGAAAATATACAGCGAGAAAACCTTAACTCTATAGAGGTGGCTCTGTCATATAAACGCTTACTTGACGAGTGTGGGTTAAAACAAGAAGAATTGGGAGAACGCGTTGGAAAGAAGAGAAGCACGGTAAATAACTACCTGAGACTACTGAAACTCCCAGATGAAATCCAGTTAGCTATCAAAGAAGGTCAACTAATGATGGGTCATGCTAGAGCTTTGGTCAATGTAGAAAACCCTGAGAGACAAATGGCGATATTTAAAGCTGCCGTAAATGGTAGTATGTCAGTGCGTCAGGTAGAGGAGTTGGTGAGAAATGAGAAAGAAAGTAGCGAAGGAACGCATAGTAAGGCCGCAGCAAAATATTTTGATTTCTCAGATTACTTAAAAGATAAATCAACGATCGAGAAAAAATTAAATACGAATATTCGATTTAAATCCCGATCCAATGACAATGGGACTATTATCATAAGCTTTTCATCTAAAGAGCAACTAGAAGAAATATTAAAATCAATGTCTTAGATACCTTTGTATCTCGCGTGAGAGTTTTATTACTTACATTCATATGCCTGTGCTTGCAAAACTTGGTTTCTGCTCAAGCACCTATCTCTTATGAGTACCATAACAGTCTGAAAGGTTTGGATATGCATCCAGCTATTTTCAATGATAGTGCAAAGTGGGATGATCCGAAGAAGGCAACAGTATTGGCTTTAGTGCTGCCCGGAGCTGGTCAAATATATAATAAGAAGTACCTCAAGGCTGGAATAGTCTACGCTGGAATAGGCGGCTTGATATATATGTACAAGTACAATTCTGACAGCTTGAGCAAATATCAAACTATGTTAACCAATAAGATCGATGGAGATTCTACGACGATCGATTTGTTTTCAGAGAGGAGTGAGGCTTCCGTAAAAAGTGACAGAGACTTTCATCGAAGATACAGAGATATTTCCATTCTTGGTTTTTTTGGGTTGTACGCTCTTCAAGCTATTGATGCCAATGTAGATGCTCATTTGAAAGAATTTAAAGTAAATAAGGATCTCAGTATGAAGGTGACTCCGGATATATATGCTATCAAACCAGGTATCGGGAGGTACAATGGATTGACTGTGTCATTACGCTTTTAGAAAGTCTATTTAGTAGTACCTTTGCACCCAAATAACTCAACACATTAATTATGCAAAATATATCAGTAATAGGATCTGGAACTATGGGCAATGGAATAGCTCATGTATTCGCTCAGAATGGTTATAAAGTTTCTTTGGTAGACATCAGTCAAGCAGCACTGGACAAAGCTCTAGCAACAATAGCTAAGAACTTGGACAGAATGGTGGCTAAAGAAAGAATATCAGCAGATGATAAGGAAGCTACACTAAACAACATAACGACTTATACTGAACTATCAGAAGGTGTAAAGAATGCAGAATTGGTGGTAGAAGCTGCTACGGAAAACAAAGATTTAAAGTTTAAAATATTTAGAGATATGGATGCTCATGCCCCAGCTGGATGTATCTTATCTTCTAATACTTCTTCGATCAGTATCACTGAACTTGCTGCTCAGACCT
>JBMYYN010000263.1:0-3531 GCA_049609445.1 Bacteroidia bacterium
CAGCAAGCACAGGCACTTTTAGTGGCATAGCTCTTTCCATTTCTTCTTTTATAACCGTCGTGATTTCATCAAGCTCTGAATTAGGAACATCAAACAAAAGCTCATCGTGAACCTGTAGTATCATTTTGGTTCCTACATCCATAGACGATAGTCTACGATGAATATTTATCATAGCGAGTTTGATCATATCTGCGGCACTACCTTGTATTGGAGCATTTATGGCATTCCTTTCTGCAAATCCAACTACTGTTTGATTACTAGAGTTGATGTCTGGAATGAAACGTTTTCTTCCGAGTAGAGTCTTAACGTAACCGTGTTCTCTGCAGAATTTTATAGTATCATCCATATACTGCTTTACACCTCCAAATTGTTCAAAATATGCATCGATCAATTCTTTTGCTTCAGAACGCTTGATTCCTAAGTTTTGTGCAAGTCCAAAAGCTCCTTGTCCATAAATGAGACCAAAATTGACACTCTTGGCTTTGTATCTTTGTTCTTTGGTCACGTCATCTACTTCTATCCCAAAAACTTTTGCAGCAGTAGCGGTATGAATATCCAATCCTGCATTGAAGGCTTCTATCATTCCTTCATCTTGTGCTACGGAAGCAACAATACGTAATTCTATCTGAGAATAATCGACAGCTAATAGTGTGTGATTGTCATCTCTTGGGACAAATGCCTTTCGTATTTCTTTGCCCATATCCGTCCGAATTGGAATGTTTTGTAAGTTTGGATTTGTGCTGCTTAGTCTTCCGGTAGCAGCTACAGCCTGTCCAAAACTTGTGTGTACTCTTCCCGTATCAGGATGAATAAGTTTAGGCAAAGCGTCTACATAGGTAGACCTAAGTTTATTTACCTTTCTATATTCCAAAATCTTACTAACGATTTCATGTTCTTCAGCAAGTTTTGTTAGCGTAGCTTCATCTGTTTTGTACTGACCTGTTTTAGTTTTCTTAGCTTTTGCGTCCAATTTCATATGATCGAACAGTACTTCTCCCATTTGTTTGGGGCTTGCTATATTGAAGTTAGCTCCAGATAGCTCGAAAATAGATGCCTCAAGGTCCTTTGACATTGTTTCCAATTCAGCAGAATACTCTCCTAAAAATGCATCGTCAATACGTATTCCTTCCAGTTCCATAGCAGACAAAACAGGAACAAGAGGCATTTCTATTCGTTGTAAAAGGTGGGCCACTTGTTTGTCCATCATCTCCTGGTTTAGCTTACCTCGGAGCTGGTACGTAATATCAGCGTCTTCTGCGGCATATTCAGTGGCTTTATCTAAAGGCACATCCTTAAAACTCAATTGATTCTTTCCTTTTTTTCCGATCAATTCTGTAATTGAGACGGGCTTGTAGTTAAGGTATTTTTCTGATAGAATGTCCATTCCATGTCTTCCATCTGGATTGACTAAGTAATGTGCCAACATCGTATCAAACTGTGGTCCTGCTATTTCTATCCCATACTTTACAAGCACTTTCAAGTCATACTTTAGGTTTTGAGCTATTTTCTCAATTTTAGGATCTGAAAACAAGTGTTTGAATTCGCCTAATACACCTTTAGTTTCTTCAAAATCGTCAGGCATATTAACATAATATGCTTTACTATTTTCAAACGAAATGGCAAGGCCTAAAACCTGAGCATCCATTTCTATCAAAGAGGTTGTCTCTGTGTCAAAACAAAACGACTTTTGCTTTTCTATCTCGGCAATTAATTCTTTTCTTTTTTCTTTACTGTCAATCAGTAAGTAGTCATGTTCTGTATTAGAAATTGTTTTTAATTCAACCAATGTGTCTTCAACAACGGGTGCTGTGGTTACTGATTGACTGTTGCTACTTGATGCGAATAAATCTCCTTGTACAGAGACTGGTGCACTCATAGTTTCTTTGAAAACTCTCTTCCCTAAAGTTCTAAATTCTAGTTCGGTGAATAGTTGATTTAGTTCTTCTTTGTTAGGTTCTTCCCTGACTAATGAGTCCTGATCAAATGGTACAGGGACATCTGTTATTATGGTTGCGAGATGTTTGGATAGATACGCTTGCTCTTTATTGTTGGCGATTTTTTCTCCAAGCTTTCCTTTGATGCTTTCTACGTTGTCGTAAATGCCATCCATAGTTCCATATTGTTTTAAAAGCTTTGAAGCTGTTTTAGCTCCTACACCAGGAACACCGGGTATGTTATCTACAGCATCTCCCATTAGTCCGAGGTAGTCAATTATCTGTTCAGTTCTGTCTAAGCCAAACTTTTCGCATACCTCAGCTGGTCCCCATATTTCTGGCGGATTTCCTCCTCGAGCAGGCTTAAACATAAGAGTTTTTTCGGTGACCGCCTGACCAAAATCCTTGTCAGGTGTCATCATGTAAGTAGTGTAGCCTTCTTTCTCAGCTCTAGCTGCTAGAGTTACGATGACATCATCGGCTTCATATCCTTCTTTTTCTATAATAGGAATATTGAATGCGTCAATAATTTTACGGATGAATGGCTCTGACCTTTTGATGTCTTCTGGAGTTTCGTCCCTATTTGCCTTGTACAATGGATACTCTTGCTTTCGTACATTCTCAGATTTATGATCGAAACAGACGGCTATGTGACTAGGGTCTTGTTTCTCTAAAATTTCCAAAAGTGTGGTTGTAAATCCAAATATTGCATTGGTATTCAGCCCATAAGAGGTTATTCTAGGGTTTTTTATAAACGCATAATATGATCGAAATATAAGAGCGTAGGCGTCAAGTAGGAATAGTTTTTTTTCAGAAGACATGTTGTTTGGTCAAATGTAGAATTATATGGTGAATTATACGCGAGGGATTGAATTTTTGATTCTACATCTTCATCTATTATTTGAAAGGGGATTAATCCTTCAAAATCCTACCTTTGCTCACTTTATTTATAGAGATGTCCTTTACACCAAAATACAACTTAATTGAAGAATTGAAATGGCGTGGTTTGCACCATCAAGATATGCCAGGAACCGAAGACCTATTAATGAAGGAATTAGTAGGTGGGTATGTCGGTTTTGACCCTACAGCAGATTCATTGCATATTGGTAATATGGTGCCCATCATTCTGTTGGTACATTTACAACGTGCTGGTCATAAACCGTATGCATTAGTTGGTGGGGCCACAGGTATGGTTGGTGACCCGAGTGGGAAAAAGGCAGAGAGATCATTGTTGGATTTAGATACCTTAGATCACAACGTTGCGTGCGTACACAAACAATTGAAGCAATTTTTGGATTTTGACTGCGGAGACAACAGTGCTGAGATGGTCAATAACTATGATTGGTTCAAGGATTTTAACTTTCTAGATTTTATCAGAGATGTTGGCAAGCATATTTCTGTTAACTACATGATGGCTAAGGATTCTGTTAAAAATAGACTTGAAGAAGGGATGAGCTTCACAGAGTTTAGTTACCAGTTAGTTCAAGGGTACGATTTTTACCACTTATGGAGCGAAAAAGGTGTAAAATTACAGATGGGTGGTAGTGATCAGTGGGGAAATATTGTGACAGGAACAGAGCTTATTCGTAGAAAAGGG
>JBMYYN010000264.1:0-3526 GCA_049609445.1 Bacteroidia bacterium
ATTGACAACCTAGAAATAGAATCACCGGGAGAATTGATGCTTCTAAATCCAAATGGAGGTGCAATTGGTTTGCTTGCTACCACTCGAGTAGTCTATATCGGGTTAAACACAGACTTAAATGCAAAATTGCTAGAAGGAAATCTTCTATTGAAAAAAAATGGCAAACTACCTTCTCTTGGCGAAGCTTACCTAAACACTCGTAATAGAGACAAAAGAGAGTCTACCAATGCACGGTGCTTTATATTGCTCGCAGATCCAGCCATGAGTTTGCTTAGTCCCAATTACCGTGTCGTCACCACAGAAATAAATGGCCAACCTGCCACATCATTCTCAGATACGCTAAAAGCACTTGAATTGGTTACTATCTCAGGTGAGATTAGAAACGAAAATGATGAAAGCGTGCTCAGTTCATTCAACGGTGAACTATTCCCTACCTTTTATGATAAGCCGTCAAAGTATCGAACTTTAGGACAGGATGATGAAAGTTACCCAATTGATTTTGAAGAACAGAATAGAATTATATATAAAGGTAATGTATCTGTACAAAACGGAAAATTCAGCTTCAAATTTGTAGTTCCAAAGGACATCGCATACAATGTGGACAATGGTAAACTCTCATACTACGCAAAGGATGCAGGGCTGAATCATGCAGGTGGCGTGGAGCTATCGTACAAAATTGGAGGTACAGCTGATAGCATCATAAATGACGACAAGTTTGACGAACTCAAATTATACTTAGATGATGAAGATTGGGTTTTTGGAGGAATCACCTCTCCTACTCCAAACCTCTTTGCAACGTTAAGTGATAGTAACGGTATCAATACAATAGGTAGCGGAATAGGAAGGGAAATGGAGGCAATCCTTGACAAAGGAACTGATGCAGAAAAATCAATAGTGCTAAATGACTTCTACCGACCTGACCTGAACAGCTATCAAAGTGGAAAAATAGAATATCCTTTTGAGCCGCTTTCGGCCGGACGACATACACTCAGCCTTAAAGTATGGGACGTATATAACAACTCAGCTGAAGCATATACAGAGTTTGTGGTGTCCGAAAGCGAAGATATCACTATTGCCAACGTTCTCAACTACCCAAACCCTTTTAATAAAAACACCGTATTTCATTTTGACCATAATAAGGCTGGACAAGAAATAAATGTAAACGTAATAATATCTTCAGTAGCTGGAAATGTGGTAAAGAGTATCACTCAAACATTTGCGAATGCAAGCTCTCACTCCTCCGATATAACTTGGGATGGAAGAGATGACTATGGAGATAATCTAGCAAAAGGTGTATACATATACACTCTTACTGTAGCCGCGGAAGATGGCTCAAAACAAAGTAAAACAGAAAAACTATACATCATAAACTAATAAATAATTAATGATACATTTGCCATCAAATCAACTAAAATTGAAATTGAAAAAGACATTAACTCTCGTGACGGCTATGATAGCTTCTTTGGGCACATTTGCACAGAACACTATCAACACGAATAAGGACCTATTGGGTCAAAGAAATGTAATAACTACAGCAGCACCATTTTTATTGATTTCTCCGGATTCGAGAGGAGCTGCAATGGGTGATATGGGTGTGGCTACATCTGCTGACGCAAATTCTATCCATTGGAATGCATCCAAACTTGCTTTTATAGAAGATGATGCAGGGATTTCATTATCAGCAGCACCTTGGTTAAGTAAGCTAGTTCCAGACATATGGTTTTATTACCTTTCTGGTTATAAAAAAATAGACAAGAAAAGTTCAGTTGGTCTTTCTCTTAGATATTTTACGTTAGGAGATATTCAATTTACTGATGAACTAGGAAACCCTAACGGAGATTACGAACCAAAGGAATTTGCTGTAGACGGAGCATATGCCCGTAAACTTTCAGAAAATTTATCTCTAGGAGTTGCTCTACGATTTGTGTTCTCTGACTTAGCTCGTGGTCAGGTAGGTTCTAGTGGTACGCAAATAAAAGCTGGAACTGCTGGAGCTGGAGATATATCTATGACTTACAAAAATGACTTGGATATCAAAGGTAAAAAATGGGATTACACCATCGGTGGAAACATAAGCAACATAGGTAACAAGATAACCTATACAACTGAAGCAAATAGAGATTTCATACCAGTAAATATGAGACTTGGTACTTTTTGGAAATCACAAATCGATGAGTACAACGAAATTGGATTTGGAGTAGATTTCAATAAACTACTAGTTCCTACACCGCAATACACATACGACTCATCAGGTAACATCTCAGGTAGAGAAGTAAATGACGATCCACTTATATCTGGAATGTTAAAATCGTTTGGAGATGCTCCAGGTGGTTTCAGAGAAGAAATGAAAGAGATAACAATCTCTGCAGGATTAGAATACTGGTATGCTAAACAATTTGCACTTAGAGCTGGATACTTTCACGAGTCTGATACAAAAGGAGCTAGACAATATGTGACATTTGGTGCAGGTCTAAAGTACAAAGTTTTCCAAATAGATGCGGCATACTTACAGCCATTGGCTCAAAGACATCCACTACAAAATACTATTAGATTTAGCTTATTGTTTGATATTGATGCTTTCAAAGATCAAAACTAGCAACTAAGAAAGACTAGATAATTTAAAGACTCAAACCGAATGGTTTGGGTCTTTTTTTATTGATTGATAAACGGGTTTGCGATTCTTTCTTGCCCCACCGTAGTAATAGGACCATGACCCGAATATATCGTCACTTCGTCCGATAAAGTCATCACTTTGCTATGGATACTATTCATCAGCACATCATAGCTTCCACCAGGCAAATCTGTACGTCCTATACTCCCCTGGAATATTACATCTCCAGCTATGAGCACTTTCTGAGAATCTACATAAAAACAAACACTTCCTGGAGAGTGTCCCGGAGCCAAAAAAACACTTATTTTCTCACCTCCAAACTCAAACTCACTCCCATCTTGGAGTCCAACTAAAGGAGCAATTAGATTATCCATTTTTAGACCATACTGATGAGCTACTGTAGCTGCATTATCGTATATAAATTTATCATCCTGATGCACCTCTGGCACTAGTCCGTAAGTCTCATTGACCCAATTAACTCCAAAAACATGGTCCAAATGTGCATGAGTTAAAATCATCCGAAACGGTTTCAAATTTTGGGAGTTCATGTACTCAAAAAATCTAGCATTTTCATCGGCATGATACATTCCTGGATCGATGATAATAGCATTGTTGTCCTCATCCGATAAGATGTATGTATTCTCTGCAAATGGCCCAAAAGTGAGTTGATGTACTTGTATCATAAATAAGCTGATTTTAAATCTTGATGTCTAGATGCATCGAGTTTCAATGCTGTCAGTATAAATAAACTAAACGCCAGTATAGACGAGCCTCCATAGGATATTAATGGCAGTGGTATTCCTATAACAGGCATAAGTCCGATGGTCATACCTACATTTACCAATAGATGAAAAAAGATAATAGAAGCTAGACTAAATATGAATATTCGTTTAAACTTTTTCTTAGCTCTAGCAG
>JBMYYN010000265.1:0-3522 GCA_049609445.1 Bacteroidia bacterium
TCATACAAGAGCTTGCTTGATGAATCCCGTACTGCAAAGGTGTCTGCCAAAAACATCACGGAACCAAGGTGTGAATTTTTAAACTGTTCAGCGACTTGCTTTTGGAGCAATTGATTTTGATGTTTTAAGTCTAGGTAGTCCGTAACACTAGAGGACATCTCATTACCCCTGGCAGAAATGGTAGCTACGCTATGTGTAAATGATGCTTGCTGATAAGGATTAAGTCCGAAAATCAGAATGCCACAAACGATTTGTAGCACAGCAAATAGTATGATGTAAAGATTTTGCTCTATGAACTTTAAGAGCTGTTGCATTAAGAGCTAGAAAGTATAGTCTTATAGTTTTTAGTATCTTTCAATGCGATAGCAGTTCCTCTCACTACGGCTCTCAATGGGTCTTCAGCTACATATACAGGCAGTTTGGTCTTGCTAGATATTCTTCTATCCAATCCTCTTAAAAGTGCACCACCACCTGTAAGGTAAAGTCCCGTCTGGTAAATATCTGCTGATAACTCCGGTGGAGTAAGCTCCAATGCTTTCATTACAGCTTCCTCTATTTTGGAAATAGACTTGTCAAGTGCTAATGCTATTTCAGAATATGAAACGTATATCTGTTTTGGTATACCTGTCATAAGGTCTCTACCATTTACTGCATAATCCTCTGGTGGATTTTCTAACTCAGGAAGAGCTGCTCCTACTTCTACTTTGATATATTCTGCGGTACGCTCTCCGATCATTAGATTGTGCTGTCTACGCATATACTCGATGATGTCATTTGTGAAATCATCTCCGGCAACTCTGATAGACTCATCTGATACGATACCAGAAAGTGCGATTACCGCAATTTCTGTAGTACCCCCACCTATATCAATAATCATATTTCCCATAGGTTCGTTCACATCTATACCTATACCTATCGCAGCAGCCATTGGCTCTGGAATCATATATACTTCCTTACCTCCAGCACGTTCAGCACTTTCTTTTACAGCTCTTTTTTCTACAGCAGTAATCCCACTTGGGATACATATCACCATTCTCAGTCCAGGATTACCAAATTTGCTTTTGTTGTTTATCAATTTGATAAAACCACTAATCATTTGCTCAGCAGCTTCGAAATCAGCAATCACACCATCTTTCAATGGACGAATTGTTTTGATATCCTCGTGAGTCTTTCCGTGCATTTTTTGAGCTTCCGACCCTATAGCGAGGACCTCCCCAGTCCTACGATTACGAGCTATGATAGACGGCTCATCTACGACTAACTTGTCTTTGTAAATAATTAAAGTATTAGCTGTACCTAAGTCTATAGCTATCTCTTGTGTTAAAAAATTAAAAATGCCCATTAAGATGTTACTGAATCCTGATTTACCCTGTAGGCTGCAAAAGTATTGATTTTAAACGGTTATTTCATGGGCTATTACGCTAAAAATTAGCGAGTTTCTATCTTTTTTTTCACACTCCTGTGGATTAACAATAATCTGTCTTTTCAGACTACTTCACTTGCCTTACTTTTGATAATACTTTTATCCGAAAAAAGATAATTTTTTAATCTTTTTATTTATATTTGCCGAAGCATGTATTTCGATAAAAACATAAAATTACTCCGTACAAAAAAAGGATACTCTCAACAAGAACTCGCAGAAACTCTTGACCTAACCAGGTCAAAATTAAATAGTTACGAAAGAGGAGTTCAACCTCCTTTCAATATTCAGATAGACATAGCTGACTATTTCAATGTCACTTTGGATGGACTCGTGAGACATGATTTATCGAAGCTTACCCATTTCAAGTTATCACAACTGCTCAAGGGAAGCGAAGCGGATGTGAGAGGCCGAAAACTCAGACTACTCACCGTAAGTGTAGATGCCAACGAGGATGAAAATATAGAAATCGTCAGCATGAAAGCCCAAGCCGGATACACTGGCGGATATTCTGATCCAGAGTTTATCAAAGACCTCCCAAAATTCAAACTGCCGTTTTTACCAAAGAACAGAACATATCGTAGCTTCCAAATCAAAGGAGACAGCATGCCTCCGGTGAGTGAAGGCTCCTGGGTAACAGCAAGCTATCTTCAAGACTGGAACGATATCAAAGATGGCGACAACTACATCGTGGTCACTAAAGACGAAGGAATTGTATTCAAACGCCTTTACAACAAGATAAAAAAAGAACAAAGCATCACACTAGTAAGTACCAATAGTGCTTACGCCCCTTACACGCTTCACATAGACCAAGTACTCGAAATCTGGAAATTTGAAACATGGAATGGTTTTGAAGTGTAGCCCCTATCTTTGTCCAAATGGGCTTTATGGGAATGGGATATCAAAAGTGGATTAGTCATAAAAAATCCCCCAATCAACTGAAAGGAGGATTTAATACATTTTTATGCTTTAAAATCTATGACACTATACGAATAGCATAAGCTTCTTTAGCACCGTCCGAAGTAACTCCCTCTATCAAAACTGCTCCATTCTTCTCTTTTAGAGCATTCTCAACATCCTTGGTTGTATACACAGGTGACTTGTCAATAGCCGTGATTACAAAGCCAGTAGGGATTCCGCCTTCTTTGAGCAGCCCATTTCCTAGCTTAGCTATTTTCACTCCATTTCGTATTTTTAGTTTCATACGCTCATCTCTGCTAATATTCTCTACTACAGCACCTAAAACTTTCTTTTCTTCTCTTACTATTTCAGTATTAATCTCCTTTTCACCATCCTTAGACAAAAGTGTAGCCGAAATCACCTTTTCCTTACCATTTCTAATAACAGTTACGTCTACCTTATCACCAGGATGATATTTGCTGATTTGCTCCTGAAGTTCTGAAGATTTATCAACTTGATCTTCTCCTATTTTTGTAATTACATCACCTTCTTTGATGCCAGCTTTCTCTGCACTTCCTCCGTCAGTCACAGCAGGGATGTATACACCATCAAGCCCAGCCAGGCCTTTCTCATCTGCCAACTCTTGCGTAATGTCTTGAATTCTTACTCCTAGTATAGCTCTCTTTACTTCACCATAGTCTTTTAGGTCACTGATTATCTTTTTAGCAAGATTGATTGGAATAGCAAAAGAGTATCCAGAATACGAGCCCGTTTGAGAAGCAATTGCAGTATTAATTCCAATAAGCTCACCACTGGTATTGACCAACGCACCACCACTATTACCAGGATTTACAGCAGCATCCGTTTGAATAAAATTCTCGATTGCATATTCTCCTCCACGCTGTCGGAGCAAGTTTATGTTTCTACCTTTTGCACTCACTATGCCTGCCGTCACTGTGCTTGTCAAATTAAATGGATTCCCCACAGCTACAACCCACTCTCCTACTTTGAGTTCATCGCTGTTTCCCATATTGAGATGCAGAAGATTATCTTCTTCTATCTTGAGCAATGCCAAATCTGTCTCAGGATCTGTACCCAATACTTCTGCAACATACGTTCGTTTATCGTCCAATACTACCTCTACTAAGCTAGCATTGTCTACCACGTGATTGTTCGTGACTATATACCCATCTTTTTTGATA
>JBMYYN010000266.1:0-3499 GCA_049609445.1 Bacteroidia bacterium
AAACAGGTTTTGTAAAGCGACATTCGTCCAAACCGTAGTTAAGAAGAACAGGCCCTTTTTTTGCGTCAACAAATAATCCAGCAGCTTTACTCAAGACAAAATAACCATGTGCCACTCTTCCTTCGAAAGTGGTCCCTTCCAGTGATGTCTCATCCATATGAGCGTAGAAATTGTCCCCGCTTACATTGGCAAAGTTTACTATGTCGGTAGTTGTGATAGTATGCTTAGCTGTGATGACCGTATCACCTACTTCTATGTCTTCAAAATACTTTCTAAATGGATGTACATCTTTTTCCTTGTATGCTCCTCCATATTGGTATCGTTGAGTGATTTCGCTCAGCATCGTTGGATGTCCTTGTAAAGCAGTACGTTGCAAATAGTGCTTTACACTTCCTATTCCTCCTAGCTCTTCTCCTCCACCGGCACGACCTGGGCCTCCGTGATTTAGTTGTGGCATTGGAGAACCGTGACCAGTACTCTCTGGAGCTGATTCCTCATTTAAGACAAGTATACGACCGTGATATGCAGAAGCCTCAACTGCATACTCTGTAGCTGCGGATACATCAGAAGTTACGATTGTGCTGACAAGTGAACCTTTACCCATTTTCACAAGGTCTACAGCTTGGTCTAAATCCGTATATGGCATCAATGTACTTACAGGACCAAAACATTCAATGTCATGACTATCTGTGATATTCAATGGGTCTTCGTTGAGCATCAAGATAGGGGCGAGGAATGCTCCTTTATTTTTATCGGCACCTATGACATCAAAATTATCTAAATCTCCAGCCACAATTGGGGTCTTTTTAGACATTTCTGAAACACGATTTCTTACAACTTCTAGTTGATTTTTATTGACTAGTGCACCCATTCTTACGCCTTCGGAAGCAGGATCACCTACGGTAGTTTTGCTCAAACTAGCATTAAGTGCTCTTTGAACATCTTCTAGATATTTTTCAGGAACCATGATTCTTCTGATAGCAGTACATTTTTGTCCAGCTTTTGTTGTCATTTCTCGCCTCACTTCTTTGATAAATATGTCGAAGTTAGCAGTTCCTGGAGCAGAATCTTCACCAAGTACTGCCGCATTTAGGCTGTCAGCCTCCATATTGAAAGGGATAGCATTTTCGATAATATGGGGCATACTCTTGAGCATTCTTCCAGTGGCTGCGGATCCAGTGAAAGTTACAAGATCTTGAGATGATAGGCTGTCTAGAATGCCGTGTCCTTTCCCGCAATCAAGTTGTATCGCACCTTCTGGGACAATTCCGCTTGATACGATATCTTGTACCATGGCTTGAGTTAAGTAGGAAGTAATTTCGGAGGGCTTTACGATAGCAGGTACTCCCGCAAGCAAGTTGGCACTTAGTTTTTCTAACATTCCCCAGATTGGAAAGTTAAATGCATTGATATGTACAACCACACCTTGCTTAGGACTCATGATGTGTTGACCGACGAAGGTGTTATTCTTACTTATTTTGGCTGTATCTCCATCCACATAAAACCGTTCATTTCCAAGTTGTCTTCGAAGACTAGCATAGGTGAAAAGAGTGCCAATTCCACCATCAATATCCACCCAACTATCACTTTTAGTTGCTCCACTGAGATAGCTTATGTCATAATATTTCTTTTTTATTGAGTTGAGATAGAGGGCAAGTTTTTTAAGCATATATCCTCTTTCGTAAAAGGTCATTTTGCGAAGAGATTTTCCTCCTACATTTCTGGCATAATCGGCCATGGCTTCATAGTCCAGTCCTTCACTACTAGCGGTGCTTATTAGTTCGCCAGTGATTGCATTGAATTGTTCGAATCCATCTCCTTTATGTGATTCCCATCGTCCGAGGGCGTAGTTTTTTAATTTCATCTCGATAAATCTAAGTGATATGGGCAAATGTAAGAATAGTTAGCTAAGAGGTGCCGAAGAAATTTGACGTTATTTTTTGATGATTTTTCACATGGAAATCTCGGATTCAATTATTCTTGCAGTATGCAATACAGACTTCTATGTACGGATATTGATGGAACACTTTTGAATAAAGATCGAGAGTTGTCACAAGCTACTCTGTCAGAATTTCATCGAATCCGAACAGAGTGCGGGATAATATTGGCAAGTTCTCGTATGCCAGACGCTATGAGGCATTTACAGGTTGAATTGAAAGTCGAAAACAGCCCTTTGATTGCGTACAATGGAGGGTTAGTTCTCGATGGAAAAGAAATATTGAGCAGCACTGAGGTTAAGTACAATGAGGTACAGAGGATTGTGGAGTTGTGTGACGAAACAGAGATACATGTAAGCATATACAATAATGACGATTGGTTTGTCCCTGAAATGGATTATTGGGCTAATCGTGAATCGAACAATACAAAAGTGAGTCCTGTTGTACAAACATTATCAGATACTTTGAACTTGTATGGTAGGTCTCAGAAGGGTGCTCATAAAGTGATGTGCATGGGGCCTGCTGATGAGATTGCAGTATTGTATCAAGCTTTGATAGAACTGTACGATGATCACTTGCACGTGTATAGATCAAAGGATACCTATCTAGAGATTGCAAGTAAAGAGATTTCTAAAAAATCAGCTATACAAACTTTGCTGGACCATAAGTACAAGGAACTAGATTGGAAACAGGTTATTGCTTTCGGAGATAACTATAACGACATGGAGATGCTAGATGCTGTAGGTATGGGTGTAGCAGTAGGTAATGCAAAACAAGAAGTACTAGACTTAGCAAATCATATTACATCTGGAAATAAAGAAGATGGTGTGGCGAAAGCCATGAGAGAGCTGATGACCTACTAAGCTACTTCCATTAATGGAGCTTTTCTGTAGATGCTGGTGTGAACAAATACGGCATTCTTATTTGCGTTGAAAGCAGTATTCATTGCTTCTTCACGCTCGGAACGAGAAGAAAACCATGAGCTATTTGCGATGAGGTCGTCCCAACACGTACGAATTTCAAATCCAAATTGGCCACTTATATTTTTAGACCTTGAGAAGTTGGTTTGAAAACACAGATGAACTCTAAGTGTGTCGAGAAATTTTTCGCATTCTTTAAAAGAATTAAACTGCTTACTCTCCAGAATAAGAATGGAGTTATTTGAAAATAATTGGAGCTGAAATTTAGAGTCTACTTCGGAGATAGTGTAAATCGATCTTTTCATTTTTATAATTCTTTAAATTGTTTAACGTCAGTAGGTTTAGTTAGCGAATCAGATATTGTATTTATCTTAAAAGTGATAATAAAATTATCTAACCCGCTTTACTTAAAGATACAGAATAGTGTGAAAAATCAAAATTTGTCCAATATTTTTATAGAATACAGTCTACGTGTTTACATCTTGAAAACTCTTTTTATTACGGACTTACCTTTGTGGGCTTTACCTAAAACATTATATCTAATTGAATAAAAAGAACATAATCATCTTTCTTTTTGTAGTGGGATTAATCTCCTTATTTGCCACCTGCAGGAAATCTACAGAAACTGTAGACGATGATATA
>JBMYYN010000267.1:0-3424 GCA_049609445.1 Bacteroidia bacterium
TTAGAGCCGTTTCAGATTTCGTAGAACCTTTTACTCGAATGGTCACTCCTCCTTTGACTGCATCTTCAGCTTTAGTTTTAAGCTTGATGTCACCTACATGTACACTTCCATCTGCTGGAACTACGATGCTTTTTAGTATTAACTCATCATATCCCATCAACTTGAAACTGATGTCTCTGGTTCCTGCTTCAAATGAAGCGGTAAACTTCCCTTCAAAATCAGAAAATCCTCCACCACTCGATGTAGGACATGTAATGACTACACTAGTCAATGTTTCACTGGTACCGGCATCTATTACTTTACCTGTGACTGATCCTCTTTGAGCTTCTGCTGAGATAGACCATAAAGCTAGAACTAGAAGAACTGAACATGTTTTGATAAAATTCATTGAAGTAAAAAAATGTTGTTTGTTGTTTCGTTTAGATTGTTGTTTTGACTCGAATCAAATAACAAAGCGAAACAACTGAAATGTCCATTGTTTCGCTTTGTTATTAAAATGATTTCGAGATATTAAAAGTCTGCTAATAAACCTTTTGCGTCTGCTAAAGACCAACCAGAAAATTCTGAAGCATCCGCTCCACCAGTTTTAGTAGTTACCAATGTGTTTCCTGCACCTGCAAATTTTATATCCGCTGCTGCTGCATCTCCTGCATCAGACTTGTCAGCGAATATATCGGTAACCTTAGACCAAGTAGTTGTACCACCCTTTGGCTCTCCATCATCATCTACAGTCCAAGCTGTAGAGTTGAAGCTAATGTTTTTCAGATCTAAATCTCCAGCAGTATAATTTGCTGATGTATTATCATCATCAAGTTCCATATCTGCATTGGTGTTGAAACCAAAAAAATAAAGACCATCTACAGTACCTTTTGCATTACTTCTGAAATCAGCAAACTCACCTTGAACAGCACTCCCCATTAGAGAACCGTTAGTCATAGTGAACTTACCATTTGAATTTTCTGAACCTTCAGGTCCATCTATTTCCAAACCATGGTCAGAATCGGCTCCTGCGATATAGATAAAGTTATTGATCGTTCCGGAGTAAGCTTGATCGATATCGTAAGCATCATCTCCTTGATACATAACTATAGCGTGATCTATGTTTACACTTCCACCGAAGCACTCTATTCCGTCATCTACGTTTCCTACTACCTCTATGTGATGTATTGTAGTTCCTGATCCTACTCCACCTAGAGTTAGACCATTGATTTCATTTCCTTCTCCTATGTTAGTACCACCGAAGCGAATGGAAACATATGTGAATACACCTGAATTGTCTTCAGCATTTGGACCACCATAGTTTCCTTCTTTCACACTTGCAGGAATACCTTCGATTTGCTCAGTAGCTCCTGTTTTAGGTGATGTAGGTGCTGCTCCTAAGATAATAACTCCACCCCAGAAACCTTTTGCACTTTTCTCATCTAAGTTGCTTCCTGTTGTTTCTCCTAATGCAATTTCATCTGCGATTGAAGTAAATATAATAGGCTTATCTGCTGTACCTGCTGCATTGATAGTAGCCCCACGTGCGATTACTAAAGCAGATGCATTAACACCAGCTCCTGCTTCACCTTTGATGATAGTACCCGGCTCTATCGTTAGAGTTACTCCTTCTTGCACTACTACCCTGTCTTTTAGCGTATGTATAATATCTGCTGACCAAGTTTCATCTGCCGAGATAAATCCAGAGTGATCTCCAGTTTTTACAGGAGGCTCAACAGTTTCATCATCTTTACAACCGACAAAAGTGAAAGCTATAAGAGTAAACAATAAGAAAGCTAAGGTTTTTGAAATGTTTTTCATTTGACTTAATTAATAAATTTTGTTTTGTAATATTTTATACCGCAATTGTGCAGCAGCTATGTTATCGATAGGTTAACACAGATTTACTCTTACAATAACTTTCAGAAATCTTAATATTAAGAAAAAAGAGAATTGGAAATGTTAAGATAACATTCCACAGAAGAACAGCCTAATAGTGAAGCTTTCTCCACAGCTTCAAGCACTCTACAGCTTCACGTACATCATGCACTCTTAGTATGTTGGCACCACCACCTAAAGCAAAAGAATGTAAAAAAGTCGTACCATTAATAGCTTCAAGTGGTTCACATTCCAAAACTTTATATATCATACTTTTTCGAGATAAGCCTGCAAGAATTGGCACCCCACATTCACGAAGTCGGCTAAGATCTTTTAGCAACTCATAGTTGTGCTCTACTGTCTTGCCAAAACCAAAGCCTGGGTCGATTATCACATCAGAGATGCCTGCCTTATTACATTCGTCTACCTTCTTTAGTAAATACCCTACAACTTCTTCTACAACATTTCTGTATGTCGGATTTTTCTGCATCGTAGCTGAGACACCTTGTTTATGCATCGCGATATAAGGAACATTCAGTGCAGCTACAGTGCTTATCATAGCTTCATCGTCTTCACCCGCACTTATATCATTCACGATATGAGCTCCAGCAGATATCGCCGCTTTCGCCACCTCACTTCTAAAAGTATCTATGGATACAAAGACGTCAATACTTTTAGAAATCTTCTCGATGACCGGAAGTACTCTATCTATCTCTTCTGCCTCACTTACATCCGACGCCCCAGGTCTAGAGCTGTATCCCCCAATATCTAGAATTGTTGCACCTTCATCTGATAGCTTATTGGCTTGTATTACAGCAGAATCCACAGTATCAAACTTCCCCCCATCAGAAAACGAATCTGGAGTCACGTTCAAAATCCCCATCACTTTGGGTGTAGTAAAATCTAGAACTGTGTCTTTTATGTTAATGCTTCGCTTCATCCCGTAAGGTTGTATGTATAAATTTGTGGCAAATTAATTCATTTTGCAATCAGATACTCCAATACTTTTTGACAAAGCTATCGCTCAGTGTAGAGATATCTTTGAGAAAAAAACATACGATTACGGAACAGCTTGGCGAATTTTACGTCCGATTTCAATTACAGACCAGATTTTCATCAAAGCTCAACGAATAAGAAGTATAGAAGAAAAAAAAGAAAACAAGGTAGGAGAAAGCATAGAAAATGAATTCATAGGTATTGTAAATTACTGCATTATCGCCTTGATTCAACTAGAGCTTGGCGACCACGACGAAATGGAAATGGATCCTGCAAAAGTTGTAGAACTCTTCTTAGAAAAAGCAGAGATGTGCAAACAGCTAATGATCACTAAAAACCACGACTACGGTGAAGCATGGAGAGACATGAGAGTAAGCACATACACCGACCTGATATTGATGAAGATTCTAAGAACGAAACAAATAGAAGACAAAGGAGGCGAAACCCTTATATCTGAAGGGATAGACGCTAACTTCAGCGACATGCTGAACTATTCTATTTTTGCTCTTATCAGAATTAACAACTTCTATAAATAATGAAGTACATCGTAAATATTTTCAGACTTTTTGTT
>JBMYYN010000268.1:0-3416 GCA_049609445.1 Bacteroidia bacterium
ACATCCACTTCTAGAAAGAATCTGAAGAGAACGAAGTTTGTCTCTAGATCGAACCAATGCTTGAGATTCTGTTGTGGTGAACACTTTCATCATCTCAAACTGTCGTACTACTGCTGTACCGTAAAAAGTCACAGAAGCCCCTATTCTTGGTATAATAGCATCGATCCCATGCAGAGGTTCTCCTTTGTAAAACAGCTGAGGTTTTTTCTTCTCAATTACGATATCGCACTTGAGATGGTCAAGCACAAGCATCTCATGTTTCCTAGCTATACCTGCTTCTACAAGTCTACGAGTAGAGTATAGTTTCGGGTTACGAGATAAGATGGCTATTTTCATAGAAACGAAATGATTTAGCGGAGTACGTCGTTGCTCACACCAGTGAAGCTAAATCCTCCATCGTGGAAAAGGTTTTGCATAGTCACCATTTTAGTGTGGTCTGAGAATAAAGAAATGCAGTATTCTGCACATTGTTCAGCATCAGCGTTTCCGAGTGGAGACATCTTAGATGCATAACTTATAAAATCATCAAATCCTTTCACTCCACTTCCTGCAGTCGTCACAGTAGGAGATTGAGAAATTGTGTTTACTCTTACTTTTGATTTTTTTCCGTAATGATACCCGAAGTTTCTAGCTATACTTTCCAGTATAGCTTTACTTTCAGACATTTCGCTATAGTCTGGGAATACTCGCTGAGCTGCGATATACGTTAGACCTAATACAGAACCCCAATCATTGATAGCATCCGCTTGGTAGCACGCTTGAAGCATTTTGTGAAAAGACAAAGCTGAAATATCATATGTTTTATGTGTCCAATCATACTTTAAGTTGGTGTAGTCTCTACCTTTTCTCACGTTTAGACTCATACCGATCGAATGAAGTAAAAAATCAAATTTACCACCGAAGTGCTCCATTGACTTGTTCACTAAGTTTATAACTTGATCATTGTCAGTCACATCACAAGGGATGATAGGAGCATTCAGCTTTTCTGAAAGCTCATTAATAGCACCCATTCTCATAGCGATAGGAGCATTGGTAAGCACTATTTCAGCACCTTGTTCCACACATTTTTCTGCTACTTTCCAAGCTATAGAATTACTGTCTAAAGCACCTGAGATGATTCCTTTCTTTCCTTTTAGTAAGTTGTTTGACATAAATTGTTCTTTATACTTTGCAATGTTAGAAAAATAAAACATTTTTGACCGACAATGAATAAGCTTTTTTATTTCGTATTGATGCTAAGTGGAGTCGTAGTGTCTTGTTCGGATTCACCTACAAAAGGAGAGATGGGTAAAGTTACTAATGAGGTAACTGTAGGAGAAGCAGGAACTATTACATTCAAAGCTTCTGATGGGCTTGATATCACTGCGGATTACTATCCAAACGAGGATGCTACAAAAATCATTATTCTTTGTCATCAGGCTGGTTTTAGTAGGGGAGAATACAAAGACATCGCTCCAAAGCTTGTAGACTCTGGATATGCTTGTCTGGCGATAGATCAACGCAGCGGAAAAGTGGTCAATGATATAATTAACGAAACGGCACAATTGGCTGAAGAGAAAGGATTGTCGACTAAATATATAGATGCCAAGCAGGATATCTTAGCGGCTATAGGATATGTAAGTGCAAATACGGATAAGGAAATTATTCTTTGGGGAAGTTCGTATTCTGCCTCACTAGCTTTGATTATAGGAGCAGTGGATGAGAGAGTGACTAAAGTCGTGGCTTTCAGTCCTGGAGAGTTCTTAGATAGTCAAAATACCGTAAGAGAAAATATTCCGGGTATGCGTAAGCCCGTTTTTATCACTGGTGGTTCTGCGGAGTTTGGTCTAGTTGTAGACCCTATACTGAAGGTCTTGCCAAAGCAGTATGTGACATACGTAAAGCCTGTTGGAGACAGTGATCATGGTTCAAAAACTCTTTGGATTAACTCAATAAATACAACAACTACTTACGAAGCTTTATTTAACTTTTTATAGTTCAATTCTTGATAAGCTTTCCTCTGTAGAGAGGAGTTAGGTCAGATTCACGGCGGATAGTATAGATGTAGTATCCAGGATAAAAAATGTGAGAACCTATAGAGGCGAAAGTCTTATTTGTCTTAATTTGGTTCACGTTGACACCTTTAACGTCATAGATTTCAATTACTGTACTTTCTAGAAACTGATTGTCAAAATGAATGATAGTGGATTTAGTGATAGGGTGAGGAATAACTAGTGCAGAATTGAGAACGTGATAAATGTCTACTTGGATGGTTTCCGAGTGGCCAAATAGACCTAATTCTAGTTTTATATAATTTGTTCTATTCAAATAAGGCGAGTCTATCGTATACGTGTAGTTCTGTTCGGAAGTATCACCGCATATTCCAAAGTATGTACCGATGTGTCTGTAAGAAGAGTTGGAGTCAGCAGAAATAAGAATTTTTATATCTTGACAACTAAATCCGGCAACAGTTGTCCAAGTTAGAAAGACTTTACCTTGTGTGGATTTCGCTTGAAAATTTTTGATGTTTTGGTTTGCCGTTTGAGCTACAGATTGTATCGAAATCAAAGCAAAACAGAGTATGAGAAAACTCCGTATCAAATCCATAGAGATATGCCTACCTTTGCCTGATAATTTTTTAGACCTCCTTATAGTGAACAATATAGATACTATCTTAGACAACGTATTAAACTCTGATGATTTATTTCTACTCGCAGGACCGTGTGCCATCGAAAATGAAAAAATCACCATGGAGACTGCAGAGTACTTAACCAAACTTACGGACAAGTTAGGAATTCCTTACGTTTTTAAGTCATCATATCGAAAAGCCAATAGAACAAAATCTTCTTCGTTTACCGGAATTGGAGATGAGAAGGCCCTAAAATTATTGGGAAAAGTAAGGTCTGAGTTTGGTGTGCCTACGGTAACAGATATACATGAAAGCAAAGAAGCCGAGATGGCAGCTGAGTATGTCGATGTATTGCAGATACCTGCCTTTTTGTTCAGACAGACAGAGTTGCTTCAGGCTGCTGGTCGTACCGGTAAGGTGGTGAATATCAAGAAAGGTCAATTTGCCGCAGCAGAAGCTATGCAATTCGCTGCAACTAAGGTGGTAGAAACTGGAAATGATAGAGTACTTTTTACTGAAAGAGGAAATATGTTTGGATACGGTGATATGATCGTAGATTACAGAAACTTGGTTTGGATGAAAGAAATGGGGTACAAGGTAGTAATGGACTGTACGCATTCCCTACAGCAACCAAATAACGGAAGTGGTACTACAGGAGGACTTCCTCAGTTGATAGAGCCTATGTCCAAAGCAGCAGTTGCAGTAGGAGTGGATGGCTTGTTTATAGAGACCCACCCTGATCCTTCAACAGCATTAAGCGATGGTGCAAATATGCTCCCACTCCACAAAATAGAAGATTTATTGACAA
>JBMYYN010000269.1:0-3409 GCA_049609445.1 Bacteroidia bacterium
CGGATAGGAGTAGAAATACCTACTTGTTCTATGCTTTTACTTGTAGCATCTTGTAAGAGAGCCATTATGTACATTTGACTTTTATCCCAGTCTGCATGCTTTTCGGTTCTAGCGGTGAATACGATAGAATCTCCTACTGTGCTTGGTAGATTTGATATAGCTTCGTTAATTATGACTTTTCTGAAAACGTCGTAATGTTCGTTTTCGCCATTTGGGGCGTTAAAAAACACAGTGTCTTCGACGGCTGGTACATATAAGTTTAGGGACCCGATAGAATTAGATTCTTGTGCAGTGATGACTATTTTGGCTGTTAGCGAGTCTTCATCACTTTTTGTAGTCGTAACGCTTACATCGAAGGGGGACATTTGATCTTTGTAACTGGTAAAGATGGAGTTGCTTCCATAGTTGGTCCCGGCACTGATTACGTTTCCTTGAATGGCTATACGAGGTGTAGATCCAAACAATCCGTAATAGTTGGTTCGCTCATCATTTTCAGATGCATTGTGTAGATATAGCTCGCATATGCGGTATGGTTTGCTTGGGTGTATTGCAAGATGAAGTACGTCAGGATTATTATCCAAGTTGGAGTATAGACCCGGATTTCGTGATGAACATATCCCACAGTATGTGTTGGTGAAATGTTCAACTAGTATTTTACGTTTGACTTGTGCATCAGAGTTTATTGTAGATAGAAGTGATGCTAATGTGAGAACTAGAATAATTGGTTTCTTCATACTTTCTTCAAACGTAAGTACTCGATAGTCCTTAATGAAGTTTTGTCATGAAACTCTAAGGAATTAAGATACTTCTCAAGGCATTTACTCGTGTTTTAATTATCCGTGTTTTAGCTTTGTATTATGTCACAGCTTCAGATTTCCATTGTCCAATTCAACATCGCTTCTAAAGACCCAAAAACGAACTTTAAAAAGGTGGAAAGTCTAATCGTAGACGTATCTGAAGGGCTCGTAGTACTACCAGAGATGTTCAATACAGCTTACCATACAGATGATGTGTCACTAGCTGAAGATATGAATGGTGAAACCATATCCTGGATGAAAAGACTAAGTTCAAGTAAAAATATAGCCATCTGTGGTAGTCTTTTAGTGAATGATGAAGACTTGATATACAATCGTTTTGTACTGGTTAGCCAGGGAGAAGTAGTTGGTTTTTATGATAAAACCCACTTGTTCAGTCTCTCACAGGAGGAAGAGCATATTTCCGCTGGTAATACCAAAGCAGATATGGTTCTGAAAGGATTCAAAATACGTCCTATCATCTGCTATGATTTGAGATTTCCGTATACAGCCTTCAATGACACAGAATATGATATCCTTCTCAATGTAGCAAGTTGGCCAAGTCAACGTATTGCTCATTGGGATTCACTGTTAGCAGCACGGTCTATTGAGAATCAAGCCTTTGTCATTGGATGCAATAGAGTAGGGGAACAAGCTGGTCATTTCTATCCAGGACACAGTTCTGTATATGCTCCTGATGGAGAGCAACTGATACATTCTGTGAAGGAGGAGCTTTTATGTCTGACTCTTAATAAAGAAACATTGGAAAATGTTAGGAAGAAAATTCCATTTCTAAAAGATAGAAGGATGTAGTGCTCTAGTTACCCTGTTTTTTCTTTGCTTTCTTTTTACTCGCTTTGGCTAGGGGATTAAACCCTATAGCGAGATTGATATAGAATGATAACTCGTCATCAGTATCTATGCCATCTGGATCTACGAAGACATATCCCTTCATGGCCCTTCCTGTGAAATTCATCTCACTACAACCTTCTTTGGATAGGCAGACTTCATAGTTATCTGGGCCTACCCGAGCCATAAGTTGATTTTTTACAACACCTACACACATCTTTTCATTGAGCATAAAACAGAGTCCACCCATCATTTTCATTTTTCTTATGATGAGTCTTTGTTCTTCAAAAATGCGAGTAATTCTTTCTTCTAAATGAATGTCGTATGCCATTGTCCTGCTGTTTGTACGGCAAGTTATGCATTTTAGATGAAGTTAGTTTTATAGATGTAGTACCTTTGCACATTCTATTAGAAATGGCAATAAAAATTAAAACGAAAGAGCAAATTGAAGGAATAAGAAAAGCTTCTATTCTTTCTGCGAATGTCTTGAAGTACTTGGAGCAATTTGTGGTGGCAGGAAACACAACAAAGTTCATCAATGATAAAGCTCTAGAGTATATCACGGATCACGGAGCTAAATCGGCTACTTTAGGATATAAATCACACGGCTCTCCTGCATTCACCGGAGCAGTTTGTACCAGCCTCAATGAGGTGATATGTCATGGTGTCCCAAATGACACCGTTTTAAAGGAAGGAGACATCTTGAACATAGATGTGACGACTATCTTGAATGGATATTTTGGTGATACGTGTAGAATGTACACTGTAGGTAAAGTCTCTGAAAATGCACAGAACCTAATAGATGTAACACGTGAATGCTTAGCTATAGGAGTGAAGCAGTGCAGACCAGGTAATCGTTTTGGGAATATAGGATACGAAATCCAAAAGTATGCTGAAGGAAAAGGATACGGAGTGGTTTGGCAGTTTTGCGGACATGGTGTCGGGCTTAAGTTTCACGAAGAACCTGAGGTAAGTCACGTAGGGCAAAAAAATACGGGTAAAAAAATGAAGCCGGGAATGGTTTTTACCATCGAACCGATGATCAATGAGGGTGTCGCTGAATGCACTATCGATAGAAATGACGGATGGACGGCTCGTACTAGAGATCATAAGCTTTCTGCACAGTTTGAGCATACGATAGTCATAACTGAAGATGGTTGCGAGTGCTTGACCGATGTTTTTGGGGAATACTAAATAAAGTTTCCTTTGTCAGAATGTGAGGTATGAGACACATTCACAATTTTATTTATGAACGCTTTTATCATAGAACGCTTAGCTGATCAGCTCAAGAAGATCCTGACTGGCAGTACCTTGATAGAGGCATTTTCAACTTCGTCTGAAGATATTTATTTAGTCTTTGACGCCTTAGCTCTCAAAGTATCATTTTTCCAGGGCCAGGCATATTTTCAGACTCCGGATGTACTGAAGCTTCAAAAGAAAAACAGGTTAAATGCTTTTGGAACACTTAAAGGGAAAAGAGTTGTTTCTGTTCAAAGCTTCCCTTTTGATAGGATATTTAAAATCAAATTCAAAAAAGGAGAGTCACTTACTTTTCATCTGTTTGGTAGATTTAGTCAGATCACACATTACAAAAATGGAGAGTGGGCAGATACATTTCCGGTTAAGAATACCAAAAGAGAGGTAGAGCCTGAGTATAAGCTAGAGTTAGGGACTATGCAGGCTAGTGACCTCAAGTTTCTCTCAAAAGATCAAATTTCTGATTTACTAAATAATGGGTTTGAAGACAAAAAGACTGAAGATAAGTA
>JBMYYN010000270.1:0-3399 GCA_049609445.1 Bacteroidia bacterium
AGTTGATCTACCGTGACATTATATCTTTTACAGATGTTGTATAATGTATCTCCTTTCACCACTACATGCGTGATAGGTCCGTCTACAGTGATGTCTTTTTTGATGTCCTCTATCTCCTCATCCGTTTTAGGAGCGTCTACTTTTTTCTCTTTTTTAGGTTCTATCTCTGATGCTGTTCCTTCTTCAGCGGATTCTTTGCTTAAGTATATTTTTTGCCCGATACGCATGGCACTTGGATTTAGGTTTTTATTCCAATTGAGCAAGTCTTCTTCAAATACGTGATACCTCTCAGCTATACGGTAGATGTTATCGCCTTTTACTACAACATGATATTTAGGAACTTCAATGTTTTTCTTGTTGAGAGCACCGGGATTGCTGAAATCCGTTGAGTCAATGACTTTTTTAGGTATGGAATGCGGATTTACAAACTTTTCCTTTTTCTCTTCTTCCCATTGAGGTTTCTTCTCAGCCAATTTTACTTGATCTTCTGAGCTTCTTTTTTTCTGCATATAGAGTACTTCACCTTCTCCCGGTTCTGTACCTGATTCCATCCTGTTTTTCTTGTACAGTTGTTTTAGCTTAATGCCGTATAGTTGAGATATTTCTCTCATATCCTCACCTTTACTTACTACGTGCTTTTCTTGAGACCCTCTTCTTCTTTTTGGTTTCAGATATACAATTTCTCCGGCAGAGATGTCTGCGTCAGCTGGTAGATCATTCCACTTACGAATGTGTTTATCCTTCACAAAGTTGTCTTTTGCTATACTCGTTACGGTTTCGCCTTCTTTTGCAGTTTTGACAGGTATTCCATTTACATTTTCTCCTAATACTAATTCGGGTAGTGCGGGTCTAGGGAGTTCAGCTTCGTCAAACTTGTTGAGTTCGTAACGCTCTATTAAGCTTATGAGAATGTTTCCATACTGAGGATTTGTTGCATATCCTGCTTTTCTGAGTCCTTTACTCCATCCTTTGTAGTCAGTGCGTTTAAGTTCGAAAAGAGGGTGGTACCTCCAGTTTTTTCTCAAAAAATCAGAATGGTCTTGGTAAGAAGCAAGAACACTCTCATAGGCTCTGAAGCATTCGTCTGGAGCGTCGTCATCAGCATAGATTACGTTTCCTGTCCAGCTACCTTTACACTTTATACCAAAGTGGTTATTTGCAAATTTGGCTAATCGGCTATTTCCACTGTTGCTCTCCAGAATACCTTGAGCAAGAGTGATGCTAGCAGGAACACCACTTCGGTGCATCTCTATGACAGCTAAGTCTTTATATTTCTCTATGTACTGATGAGGCGTCTGCTTTTGAGCATAAAGGCCAAGCATCATTGTAAAACTAAGAAGTGTGACTGTTAATCTCATCTTTTATTAATATGATATAGCTTTCAAAGGTAAAAGGGTTGGAGAGGCTAATAGGCAACTTTTATACACTTATCTACATCATATGTAATGAAATGTATTTGAAAGCGTTTTATTTGAAGTTATAAATATGAATTTTATGAAAAAGTATCTTGTTTCAGCTCTTTTGTTAATTCTATCTGTTGTAGCATTTGGTCAAAAAGTGCCACCAGCAGATTGGAGTCATTCGGTTACTAATTCGAATGTCGAAATTGGAAAAACAATTGAAGTAGTTTTTAAAGCTAATGTTCCTGATGGGTATCATATTTATTCGAATGACTATGGCGACTGTCCACCTGTGAAAGCAAGCTTTGAGTATGAGCAAAATGGGACATTTGAGCTTGTGGGAATCGCAAAAGCAATTGGTTCGCACCATTACGAAGACGAAATATTTGAATGTGAAGTAGCAGATTTTGAGAAGAAAGCAGAGTTCAGGCAGAAGATTAAAATACTTTCTCTTAATCCAAAAATCGAAGGAAGATTGGATTACCAAATGTGTACTGCGGATGGGATGTGTGTCCTGTTTGAGTATGATTTTGATGTATCAGGCTTGAAAGTAAGTGGTGAACCAAGCAAAGCACCGGTGAAGGTAGAACCTGTTGTAGAACCAAAACCAGTAGATGCTGAGCCTTCTGGTGATAGTGCAGAGGAAGAAGTTGAGGAAATAGAAGAAGGTACGGATGAAAGTGCTCCAATCAAGACAATAGAACTAGGAACTACTCCAAGTTTTAGTAGTTACAAAGCATCTTCAGCAGATGATACTTCATCATGCGAATTAAAGACATTTGAAGGTCAAGCAACTGAGGATACGAGCTCTTTCTGGGGATTGTTTATCGTGGCATTTTTATCCGGTCTTGCAGCTTTGCTTACACCTTGTGTATTCCCAATGATACCTATGACGGTTTCCTTTTTTATGAAAGATGGGAGCAAAGCAAAGGCACGAAGAAATGGAATAATATACGGTCTAAGTATCATCGGTATATATGTACTGATAGGAACTTTGGTAGCTGTTATAGCTGGTCCGGCAGCAGCTAATTGGTTGTCAACCCATTGGTTACCTAATATTTTCTTCTTCTTAATTTTTGTGGTGTTTGCTGCTTCATTCTTTGGAGCTTTTGAAATCACGCTTCCTAGTTGGTTGGTCAATAAAGCGGATCAGCAAGCGGACAAAGGAGGCTTGACAGGAATATTCTTTATGGCATTTACAATTGTACTTGTTTCATTCTCTTGTACAGGGCCTATTGTAGGAAGTATACTAGTAGAGTCAGCTGGAGGAGCATTTGTAAAACCAATGGTAGGAATGCTTGGTTTCTCTATGGCGTTCGCTATCCCATTTGCTTTGTTTGCGATCTTCCCAAGTTGGTTGAATGGATTGCCGAAGTCTGGCGGATGGTTAAATTCAGTAAAAGTTGTTTTAGGATTTTTGGAATTAGCCTTTGGACTGAAGTTCTTGAGTGTTGCAGATCAGACATATCACTGGGGACTTTTAGATAGAGAAATATACATTGGATTATGGATTGTGATCTTCTTCCTTATGGGATTATATCTTCTTGGTAAATTGAAGTTTTCACACGATAGCGATATGCCTTACTTGAAAGTGCCTCGATTACTAATGGCAATAGCTACTTTTTCATTTGTAGCTTATTTGATACCAGGAATGGTTGGAGCTCCTCTAAAGGCGTTAGCGGGTTACCTACCACCGATGGGAACACATGATTTTAATATTGTTCAGAAGATTTTGAACCCGAATGACATAACTCAAGGTCATGCTGGAATCACACCAAAGTATAATGACAAACTGCACTTGCCAGATGGTCTGAAAGGATATTTTGACTACGAACAAGGAATGGAAGTTGCAAAAAAACTGGGTAAGCCAGTATTTCTTGACTTCACAGGACACGGCTGTGTGAATTGCAGAGAGATGGAGGCTGTGGTATGGTCGGATAGTAGAGTTCATAACTTGCTCAATGATGATTATGTCGTTATCTCATTATACGTAGATGAT
>JBMYYN010000271.1:0-3389 GCA_049609445.1 Bacteroidia bacterium
TTTTTGAATAAATATTATGAGAAATCAAATAAATTAGAAGTTTCTATTTCTTTAGATAAAGCAATATAACCTTGTTTGAAGAAGTCCTCAGTATCTAAATTCAGAATCATTAAATCTAAATTAGAAACTAATTTATCATAAAAATTTTCAAAGCCAGTTATCCTATGCCAAAATTCTTTTCCAATTATTACAGGGAATTGAGAATTTTTATTTAGGAGATTATCCTAAAGATGCTACGTGCTTAGCTAATTTGCTTTTCAAGTTAGCAGCTTTGTTTTTGTGAATGATATTTTTCTTAACTAGTTTGTCTACTTTAGAAAAAGTCTCACGCATTACTTTCTCAGCTTCTGCTTTGTTTTCAGATAAACGTACTTTCTTTATCCAAGTTCTAGCAGTTTTGTGCTGGTACTTATTTCTAGCTGTTTTAGCTTCGTTGCTTCTTATTCTCTTTAGCGTGCTTTTGTGATTTGCCATTTCGTTCTCTTAAAAAGGTCTGCAAAAGTAACACTTATTTTTAATTCGCATGCTGATTTCAATAAAAATTAATGGATTCTTAAGGGTGGTGCTTTGTCTGTTTCCTTTTTAAGGATTAATATCTTCTTGAAGTACTAAGTTTGTGTGGCGTAATCATCGGTGAATAGGATTGAGAGATAAGGAAGTTGGCATACGAGTAATTTTAGCAGATGTACTGTGGTTTGTCCCGGTATATTTTGTGTTGCTGCTTCGGTGGGGATATATCTTTGGGAGCGGGGATCAGGTTGAGGTTCTTCCTTATGTAGCTAAGCTTCATGATTATAACCTGTTCAGTAAAGATTTGTTTGTGAATCAACTCGCATCTCAGGCTTTTAATCAGAGATGGGGGACTGCTCAGTTAATTGCTTTTTTTGGTGATTTCATGCAGGTAGGTGTCTATTTACTTTTCATAGTATGCCTTTACTTTCTGGTGACTGGCCTAAGGCGTCTCTGGGCAGAAGTGATAGCGTCTGACAAGGTCCATCCGATTTTCGAATTTTTCTTTGTGGTCATTGTACTTCTCCTTTCTCAAGGCTGGAGTCCAGGAGGGAATGATTTGTACTCTGAGTCGTTTATCCCGGATAGCGTAGCTACACCGCTTGTCGTTTGGGGTTTGCTGTACTATAAGCGTTCGAGGTTTTTGTTAGCATCTGTGCTAATAGGAGCTGCTACATTTTTTCAGCCGTTATTAGGGTTTCAGGTTTTTGTGATTATGTGGCTATCTGGGTTGTACGTCCAGAGGGAATGGTTAATTTCAATTAAGCAATTTATTATTTTTATTGTTTCAGGAGGTTGGCTTTTTTGTGTTCTACTCTTGGCAATGTTTACAGGAGCAGGAGAGCCCGTTATGAATGACTATTTTGACGTGTATTTCGTTTTTAGGGCACCACATCACTTCTTGCCAAGTGCATTTTTAACCTATAAGTCAGCAGCATTTTTGATCCTTTGGCTTGTAGCCATTTTTGGGTTATATCGGGAGCATAAGTCACTTTCGATTTTTCTTCTAGTCAGTTTGATAGGCTGTGTTTTTTATGTGGTAATGGTGGAAGGATTTAGTTCGGGTCTCGTTGCTAGCACACAATGGTTTAAGACTACTCAATGGGTTAAATTATTCGGCATTTTAAGCGTATTTAGCTTGATTAAGCCTTGGCTCGTGAAGCTATCAAGAAGTATCCCAATGTGGATAGGTTCCGTAATCAGTCTAGGATCTATAGCCGGTATACTTATTCTAATGGTCTTACCTGGAACTCATCCGTTGCAAAAACGAAATGATTTAGTGCAGTCGCCGATTAATATGGAGCTTTATGATTATGTCAAAAATCAAACAGACATAGGAGCCTGCTTTGTGGTTCCTTTGGAAAATTCAGACTTTAAAATAGGAGCTAGTAGATCAGTATTCGTAGATTTTAAGTCAGTGGATCCCAAAAAATCATTTGTAAAGGAGTGGAAAAGACGTATTGAGCTGGTGTATGGTAGCATAGAAGGGGACAAAGGGTTTGAGTTCGGACCTACGGCGGATAATCACTATCAATCCCTTGAAAAAGCGGATTTTGAATTGCTTGCAGCTGAAGGCGTTACGCATGTTTTGTACAAGAGAGAACGAATGCATCCGAGTTTGGATGAAGTCTTTTCTTCAGAGTCCTATTACGTCTATGAACTTAAAAAGTAATCACATAGAGGATAGCCCCAACTGTACCTGCAAAGAGAAGCCATTTAGTCAAAACGAAATCTCCAACCAATTTGAAAAAGTATTGTAGTATAGAAAGTCTCAGTACTATCCCGATGACACTAAACCATTGAAGTGCAATGATGGTGGAGTCAAACAGCTGGTATGCCATGACCATTGTAGCTCCAGTCAGAACCATGAAAAGTAGGTTGAATAAAAATTCAGACTTCAATCTTTTGTAAACATCAAAAGTGCAGAAGAACGGATTGGTGATAAACATGGCCGTGTAGAATAGTATCGTGTTTTCTATATAAAGACCGGCGTCAGACCATTTGTCACCAAGAAAGAAAAGTGCCAGTTCCTGTCCCCAAAAGAAAAGGATAATGCACGGAATTATGCCGAGACCGCTAAGAAAAAGCAAAAGATCCTTAGATAATTCTTGTGTCTCTGTTTTATTGTTGCTGCTACGCGAAAGCTTCTCAAAATAGACCTGACCCAGTGCCATAGCAAGCATACTAAGAGGTAGGTATGAAAGTTTGTAAGCGTATGAAAAATGTCCCGTAGCACTTTCTCCAGCATAGTATGAAATCAGGAATACAGGCAAACTAGTAGCAACAATATTCAGTACAGCTCCTGGCATACTGTACAGAGGAAATGACTTGTAAGATTTGGCTACTTGTTTGATTTGCTCCGTGCTATAGCGTAAGACGTGAAAAGGTAGCTTGTATAGCATATGGCCAAATGCGACTGCTTGTCCGAGGATATGACCGACTAATAGTCCATTAGCTTGCAAAAGCGAAAGAAATGGATGCCCTACTTTGTACGAAACACCTGAAAGTGAAGTAGCCACTCGGTTGGTTGATATTTTGGAGTATAGTTTGTCTCTATTTCTATGGAGCAAAAGAGCTTCTGCACTCCCGCTAAACCAGACCATGAGCGGAACGAATAGTAGAAAGTCTGAGGAGGAGAAGCCAAAAAAAGAAGCGATAGAATCTTTGAATACAAGAAGAACTAGTAACGTAAGACAACTAAAAATGAAGTTCAAAAACAGAGATAGTCTTGTCAGATTATTAGCTTTTTCTTGGTCCCCTTCTACGATGATAGCCATCTCATAGCGGAGACCTGCTATGGCTATGAGTACAGCAGATATTTTTAAGACTATTTCTAATTCTCCAACTTGACTGGGCTCATAGAGTCTCCCGAGTACAAA
>JBMYYN010000272.1:0-3355 GCA_049609445.1 Bacteroidia bacterium
TAATGAAGTTTCCTTTGACAGATTGTGTGAGATCTTTAGACACCTGAGTACATATGCCATGTGGTTTGCCATTTTTAAATGACCCCGTAATCACTCCAGCCGGTGTTTCCAAGGAACCTTTTCCATTGAATGAATTGCTTTTCATCATACCCTTGTAAACATAATTAGGCCCAGCGAAATATGTTCCTTGTCCCTCCATCAAATCTTGGGACCAGTCACCCTCATAAGATGTCTTATTTGAGTATATTATTTTGCCAAAGTTGTGTTTCTTACCCATGACATATTGACCTGTATAGGAGTATTGATAAGCATCAGAGAAAAATTTAGCCTTCCCCCAAAAGAATCCTAGTTTGAATTCCCCGTCATACTTATTTCCAAATGAGTCAATGTATTGCCCTTTTCCGTGAGGGAGGCCGTAAGACCATTCCCCTTGATATTTAGCAGCTCCATTACCCCACATCATCGTACCAATTCCATCCAGTACATTACCACTTAGAGTTTGACCATCAGGGAGCAAACGAATTCCGGTTGATTGTAATACATGGTCTTTTTTATCTCGGAGTCGTTTTATGGTGGAGGTGATTTTGATATGATTGAGGCCATTGCCACTGAAATAAAAATCCATGGAATAGTCCTCTGTAATTCTTTTTCGAATAAATATGTTCTGATCAGTAAAATCTAAGACACTAGTTCTTTCCTCTACATCTGCAAGTGACATTCCCCATTCAATACCGTACGGTAAGGGTCCTGCGTATTTTTGGTATCTGAAACCAGAATCATACAATGCAACTCTATATAGAGCGACATCGGAGTTGAATTCCATGTAAATGCCATCTTTAGGGTAGTCCAGTTTGTAGACTTTTTGATATGGCATAAATGACTCTTCTGGATTGTCAGTATTAAATGCACCTATCAGCTTTGAAATTTCTAGAGAGTTGTACGTCAACCCAAGTAGATTTTCAGGTGATTGTCCAAAGCTTGCTGTCCAAGATAAGCAAGCCGTTAGAATTGAAAATAAAAAAACGTTTTTCTTTATCATTTTTAAGAATAAAACAAAAATAGGGCCGTAATGGTTGTGTTCCTTACAGTGCCACTATAAAGTTATTACTTTTTTGGATAATAAGATGAAGCCACAGTGCGAATAGTTGCCTCTATGAATTCATTTTTAACCGATAAAAAATAGTGTGACTTTAGTATTAGATTTGCAAGCGATAAAAAAATGAATAAACACAAGGTAACTTTTAGGTTTGAAACGGAAAAAGAGAAAGTCGTAACCGTGGAAATAGCAGAGGGGGATACCATATTGGATGCTGCTCACGATAATGACATTCACCTGAATCACAATTGCGGTGCTGTATGTGCTTGTAGTACTTGCCAAGTGTATGTAGACAAAGGGATGGATTCATTGCCTGAAATATCTGATAAAGAAGAAGACTTTATAGATAGAGCGATAAATCCAAAAATAAATTCAAGATTAGGCTGCCAATGTGTGGTAACCTCTGACATAGAAGTCACAATACCTGATCAAAGTAGCATTATCGGACACTAATTATATTATGAAACAAAACAAATTCTTTGAACCACCAATGAATTGGTCGGATTATGAGGACATAGCACTAGCTTTATATGAAAAGTTTGGTGATGAATTTGGAGAATCTAAGATTTACAGGATTCGATTTACAGACCTACTGGACTGGGTTTTAGCTCTTGAAAATTTTGAGGGTAAACGTGAAGGAAGCAATGAAGGACATCTTGAGATGATTCAAAGTAGTTGGGTCTATGAATGGAGAGATAATCAATGATACTAGATCAACTATCTGAGGTAAAGACTTTCATTTTTGACGTGGATGGGGTATTCACGACTGGTACTGTCATAGCTACGGACAGTGGCGAGATGAACAGAGATTTCAATATTAAAGATGGGTTTGCGATAAACCACGCAGTGAAGAACGGCTACACCATCATCATCATAAGTGGTGGAGACTCTGAAGGAGTTCGAACGAGATTGAAGCGACTGGGAGTGAAGGAAGTTCATACAGCTATTAGAGATAAAGAAGCACATCTACGCTCGTTGCAAGAACGATTAAGCATTGATTTACAAAACACAGTTTATATGGGAGATGACTTGCCAGATATACCTGTAATGAATATGTGTGGGGTAAAGGTTTCTCCAGCAGATGCGGTTTGGGAAGTGCGAGATTCAGCAGATATAGTAACTAAATCAAATGGTGGTAGAGGAGCAATCCGTGAAATCGTAGAAAAGGTCATGGTCACTCAAGATACTTGGAAGAGTGATGATCAATATGTATGGTAATTCATACAACAACTAACGAGTTGTTTGTCTGATTCTATGAATGCGTTTTACCTTTGAATTAAATGCTTAAACCTTTAGCTCTTATTATCAAGAAAAAGTACGTGGTGACGATAGTAGTCTTTGCTATATGGATGCTTTTCTTTGATGGTAACAGTTTCTTGTTTATCCATCATCAGAACAAAGAGTTGAAAGATCTTAAAGCACAGGAAAAGTTTCTTAAGAAAGAAATAGAGGAGATGAACACTCAAAAAAACGAGTTGTTTTCAAACCAGGATAAGCTTGAAAAATATGCGAGGGAGAACTTCTATTTCAAAAGAGATAACGAAGATGTGTACGTTCTGGAATACGAGGAGGATTAGAAATCACCTTTGCTAATTAGTGCTAGTAAGTCAGCATGAATTTCCTTATTTCCAGCTAATATCGTATTACCAAACACGAAGTTTTGACCATTATTGAAATCTGTAACTATTCCTCCAGCTTGTTGGATGATATATGCACCACCTGCTACATCCCAGGGGCTTAGGTTGAGTTCAAAAAATCCGTCAAATCTTCCATAGGCAGTGTAAGCTAGGTCTATAGCAGCAGACCCCATTCTACGTAAACCTTTAGTGCTTTTCATTAGCTTGCTTAAAAGATCTAAGTATGCATCCATTTCATTGAAGTTGTAATATGGGAATCCAGTAGCAAGTAGGCTGTCATTCAAAGACCTATTTGAACATGTGAACTTAGTTTCATTCAGATATGCACCATTTTCATCAGCGGAGAATAGTTCATTATCTGCAGGTATATAGACTGCAGCATATACAGGTCTTTGGTCTTTGTACAAGGCTAAAGAAATCGAAAATTTTGTATGGTCAAAAAGGTAGTTGGTGGTCCCGTCTATAGGATCGATAATCCAATAGAGATCATCATTTTTTTTGGAAGTAGTCTCTTCTTCGGTGAGAAATCCAGCTTCAGGGGTGATTTTTAAAAGACCTTCTGCCAACATCTTCTCACTTTCTATATCTACATCAATTCACTAACTTCAAAGACAACACCAAC
>JBMYYN010000273.1:0-3341 GCA_049609445.1 Bacteroidia bacterium
GAGCTTCTACGATCTCTTTGTCATTGGTATTTTTCTCATAGTCGGATAATAGTTTAGATTTTTCTTTATCTAGAATGTCTAATTCTGCTTTTATCTCTTCTATGATCTCATCACTTGCAATTAAGCTTTCTACTTTGGCAAATTGTCCTTTAACCTGGCCTTCATAATACTGATCCAGCTCAGCTACTTCATTGGTGAATGTATTTCCTGCCTCTTGGACCATCGCATCACCAGATGTGGTAGGTGATTCTAGTAGTTTGTATCCTCCAAAAGCAGCAAGTGCTAGGATCAGGAAACTTGCAGCCATTCGCATCACTTGCATAGGGACACTAGCTCGTTTTCCTTTAGCTATAGGTACTATTTTCTGTTCGTTTCGTTCGTCTTTGATGCGATTCCATACATCGGGACTTGGAGATTTAGTATCAAATCCCTCCTTGTTATTTTTTATAAAATCTTCTAAATTATCCATGTGCAGTTGCTGATAATAGTTGTCTTAATTTCTTTTTAGCTCGGGCATACTGTGATTTGCTTGTAGAGGTACTTATGCCAAGTATCTCGCCTATTTCTATATGGTCATACCCTTCGAGTAAGTATAGTGAGATTATCTCTCTATACCCATTGGGAAGGTTCATTATTCCTTTGTTTACCATCTCTACGGTATATTTTATTTCATCTTCTGAGTAGTCGTCATCAGCGGCTTTCATGGCTACTTCATGTTCATAATCCATGGTGTAGTCTATGCCTTTTTTGTTTTGATGGTTTATACATCCATTTATAGCGATACGATTTGCCCAGGTATAAAAATTGGACTCAATATCGAACTTTTCGAGATTCCGAAAAATCTTCACAAACGTCTCTTGCAGTAAATCTTCTGCTTCAGGGACGTGTCGCAACATCCGCAAGCATGTATTGTACAACGCACCAGAGTACAGCTTGTACAAAGCGTATTCGGCATCTTGATTGCCGGATAAACATTGCTTGATTATATCGATATGCTCTTTAGGTGTGCTAATACCGTGCTTGTTTTAAATAGATATACAAGGATAATATGCAAGGGTTGCATTTGGGAGAATTTATTTAAGAATCATATTATTGTCATCTTAGAAATTATGCCTTAGAGTTAACATTGTTTTTTGCTAAATTCGAGTAAACTCTCAACTATGAAAAAGTTATTTTTCGTCTTTTTGTTTAGTGTTCTTTTGATTGATTTATCCGCTCAGAATGTCAGTTTTGAACAAATATTACCTCTGCCTAATGCTCCTCAGAACATTGCTGAGATTCGTGGGGTCGTTTCAGGTTCCTCCGCTTTTGCGGATGTAGATAATGATGGAGATAAAGATCTTTTTATAACCGGAGCTTATAACGGTTCTTATTGTATAAGTAACCTGTACATAAACGACGGTGCGGGTAATTATACTTTAAATGAGAACACTCCTTTTGAAGGGGTGCATTCAAGTTCTATTGCTTTTGCAGATATAGACGGAGATTCTGATTTAGACCTTTTAGTGACTGGTTATAATAGCGATAGTAGGGAGATTATTGGGCTATACTTAAATGATGGATTAGGTAACTTTACTCTTGAAGAGAGGAGGATGTTTACCGCTGTAAGAAGTAGTAGTGTTGCTTTTGCGGACATAGATGGAGATAGTGATCAAGATGTTCTTTTAACGGGGCGTACTTCTTGGAATGAGCATATTACACACCTTTATAAAAATGATGGTTATGGTTTTTTTACTAAAGTAGAAAATACCAGTTTTACTGGAGTTAGTTTTAGTTCCATTGCATTTGCAGATGTAGATGGCGATGAAGATCAGGACATATTTATTTCAGGGTATAGTCCAAAATCAAATGTATGTGAACTCTACATTAATGATGGATCTGGCAGTTTTGCTCTTTTTAATGACTCTTTTGTCGGTGTCCGGCATTCTTCAATTGCTGTGGCGGATGTTGACGGAGATGATGATTTAGATTTAGTTGTTGCCGGTATTAATGATAACTCCTCAGGTATATCTAATCTTTATAAAAATGATGGTAAAGGAAATTTCTCAAAAATGGATGGAACATTTGTCCCTGCGTATTCAGGATCAATTGCCTTTGCAGATGTAGATGGAGATAATGATCCAGATTTATTGATAACTGGCTTAGATGAAAATATTGAAGGAAGCAGCAATCTTTATATAAATGATGGTGATGGAAACTTTACTTTGTATATGCAAAGTGACATGCTGAAGGGGGTAGTAAGTAGCTCTGTCGCTTTTGCAGATACAGATGGAGATGGTGATCAAGATTTACTTATTTCTGGACATGACACAAAAGGCAAGAGGTTTGTAAGTGAATTGTATGCCAATAATGGATCAGGGAAATATTCCCTAGTTACAGGTACTCCTGTTAAAGAGATTATTGGCGAAGTGGCGTATACAGATTATGATAATGACAATGACCAAGATATTTTCATTTGTGGCACAAATGGCTCCATTTTTACCAGCCACCTTTACTCCAATGATGGTACTGGTAATTATTCACTCGTGCCAAATACACCTTTCAAAGGAGTATCTGGAGGTTCTGTAGCTCTCTTTGATGTAGACGGTGACCTTGATGATGATGTGCTAATAACTGGAGGTATAAATAGTAACGATAGAATTTGTGAACTATATATAAATGAAGGAAAAGGAATATTTGCCTTGGCCCTGAATACACCATTTAGACCCATTTTTACAGGTGATATTGCTGTTGCAGATATTGATGGGGACAATGATTTGGATGTGCTCATGGCTGGAGTCTCAGGTCTGATAGCAACTTGCGATTTATATACTAATAATGGGAATGGAGATTTTACATTGGTACGTGAACATCTATTTACGGGGATTCGTTTTGGTTCAGTTGAGTTCGCTGATGTTGATAGAGATAGCGATTTAGATTTATTTATAACAGGTAATACCCATACTTCTAATGGTGTTTGGCAAGGGACAACTGAGCTTTATATAAATGATGGAAATGGAGTATTTAGTCGTGATAGAAATAATGCTTTTACTTCACTAACCAATGGTTCAATTGCAATTGCAGACATCGACAATGATAGAGACTTAGATGTTGTGATGGCAGGATTAAACTCTCAAGATAGTGGAGTGACGGAGATTTATTTCAATGACGGAAGAGGAAGTTATGCTAAAGCACGTGAAGCACTTATAGAAGGTGTTCGTAACGGTAATGTTGCTTTTTCGGACATAGATGGTGATGGCAATCAGGATCTGTTTGTGAGTGGAATGAACAATACTGATCAATTAATAGCTCAACTGTATTTGAATGATGGTATTGGTAATTACTCTAAGGAAGAAAACATG
>JBMYYN010000274.1:0-3331 GCA_049609445.1 Bacteroidia bacterium
TTTCTGCTTACTTAGTTCCTCAGATGTTCATTATACTTCTTTTAAGTTTACCACTTCATTTGAGTAAAATGGCCCAGATTTTAGTTGCCTTCAGTCTAGGTTTGGTTGTGGATTTATTTACATCTACTCCAGGTATTCATGCTTCTGCCTGCTTATGGTTTATGTTGCTAAGAATGAACTTACTAGGACGTCAGGATTTGAAGGAACACGAAGCCAATAAAGCATTGTACAATCTAAGAATTGCTAGTATGGGCCCTTATATTTACACGACAGTTATACTAGTATTCTTTTATCATTTTTATATTTTTTGGTTGGAGAGTATTGGAGCTACACATTTCATCAAACTACTATATACAGCGGTGGCAAGCAGTATACTTTCGTTGATGATCATAGGAATATTGGAATACATTTCATTGTCTAAAGCACGTGAATAGTCATCGGTCCGGTTACATATATGTTGCGGTTATCCTCGTAGGTCTACTCTATATTTTTAGGCTTTTTCAAATACAAGTAGTTGACGATAAGTACGCTAAGATAGCTGAGAAAATATCCTTGCGTAAACAAACGGTATACCCACAACGAGGTCTGATTTTTGATCGGAATAAGAATCTTGTAGTCTATAATGATCCTGTTTATGATTTGATGTTGTCTGTGCCAATCAGACTAAAAGGAATTGATACAGCAGCATTTTGTAAAATTTTAGAAATTGAGCGTTCAGAATTTGATAAACGTCTAGCCAAATCTAAGAGAAGCTCTTATCGTGGTAAGTCAGTATTCATGAAGAATGTGCCTAATACTCTTTATGTGCACTTACAAGAACGTTTGTATGAATTCAAAGGTTTCTTTTTTGAGATTCGACAAGATAGGAACTACAAGTATAACAGCTCTGCCCACGTGCTTGGATACCTAGGAGAGGTGAGTGGATCCGAACTCGAAAAACAAGAAGATGAGTTTTATGAGCAAGGAGATTATAATGGAAAAAAGGGAGTAGAACGATTCTATGAAGAATACCTAAGGGGAATAAAAGGAGAAAAGTATTTCTATGTAAATAAGTTTGGGGTAAACAAGGGTTCCTACAAGGAAGGTAAGTTGGATGTTGAAGCAATCGACGGTAACAACTTAATACTGGGTATAGATATAGATCTACAGCAGTATGGTGAAGACTTGCTGAACAATAAAATGGGAAGCGTAGTGGCGATAGAGCCTAAAACAGGAGAAGTATTGGCATTGATATCGAGTCCTTTTTATAACCCCGCTAATTTCAATATTCAGAATAGAGGTAAGTTTTATGGCAAGGCTATCAAAGACCCGACCAAGCCTATATTCAATAGAGCAGTATCTGCTCCATATCCGCCAGGTTCTACGTTCAAACCTGTTATGGCTTTGGTAGGATTAGAAGATAAAGCAATAAATGAGCACACTCATTTTGGATGTCATGGGTCGTATCGTCTCGGTCGAAGAATCATCAAGTGTCACCCCCATACCACTAGCACCAGTCTGCAAAGGTCCATTGCTAGCAGTTGTAATACTTATTACTGTAATACATTTAAAAAAATGATGCAGTCTGACAAGTATGAAAACACTGAAGAAGCCTATAATAATTGGAGAAGTTATCTTCAGAGTTTCGGATTAGGGGCCAGATTGGGAGTAGATGTCTCGGGAGAGTTTAGCGGATGGTTGAAAGGGCCCGAATTTTATGATAGAATGCATGGTAAAGGGAGATGGAACTACGCAAGTATTATATCACTGTCCTTCGGTCAAGGAGAGCTAGGGCTCACACCAATGCAAATGGCAAATGTAGCAGTCTGTATAGCCAATAGGGGTTATTACTTTACACCTCATGTTGTTCGTCAGATAGAAGGAATGGAGTCCATCCCAGAAAAGTATCTCACCAAAAGACATACGAAAATATCTCCGTCAAATTATATGCCTGTGGTGGAAGGAATGTTTGAAGTAACAAAATCTGGAACAGGTAGAGGAGTAGCCATAAAAGGTATAGATATAGGCGGAAAGACCGGGACAGTTCAAAATCCACACGGAAAAAATCACTCAGCCTACATAGCTTTTGCTCCGGTGGACGATCCTGAGATAGCTATCGCTGTGGTGGTGGAAGAAGCCGGCTATGGTGCTACTTGGGCAGCTCCTATAGCTCACTTGATGATAGAGCATTATCTCCAACCAGATAGTGCCTCTACACGACAGTACCTAGTTGATAAAATGAAGACGACCAGTCTGATTCCTGAGAAATACAAAAAACTACAAGACGCTTCATTATATGGAAACTAAATCACGCATTGACTTTATCAGCTTGTTTCTTTTTCTGTGTATAGCAGCGATAGGAGTTGCTAGCGTGTACTCGGCTACATCAGAACAGGGGACATATTCACTTTTGGAAGGTCGTAGCGGGAAGCAAATGATGTGGCTGGGACTTTCCTTTTTTCTGGGAATTATCATATTTCTTATGAATGCAAAGTTCTTCGAAACGTTTAGTTGGTACTTTTACATTCTGTTCATGCTCCTACTCCTCGCCGTACTGGTCATCGGAGCGGACATTAATGGTGCACGTTCATGGATAAAAATAGGTTCATATAGTCTTCAGCCATCTGAATTTGCCAAGTATGGAGCTGCATTTGCGGTTTCTACATTGTTGAGCAAAATAGATGTCTCCTTTAGCAATAAAAATGATGTGCTGAAACTGGCCGCAGTAGTCTTGTTTCCAGCAGCTCTGATTATTTTACAAGGAGATACGGGTTCAGCATTGGTATTCTCAAGTTTTATAATAGTGTTTTATAGGGAAGGGTTGACACCTCTTATTATAGTATTAGGGCTTATTGTGGTAGCTATTTTTGTCCTAACACTTGTGTATGGTTTTACCACATTCGCTATTGCTGTAGTGGTCCTATTACTCGTTTTTTACGCATTTACATATACCAATAAGAAGCTACTTTTACCAAGTCTATATATCGCAATTATATCACTTGGGATAAGCATGAGTGTTCAGTTCTTTTTTACAGAAGTCCTACAACCTCACCAGCAGAAAAGAATACAAGTAACCCTGAATCTCATTGAGGATAACAAAGGAGCAGGGTATAATGTCAATCAGAGTAAGATTGCTATTGGCTCTGGAGGATTGGCAGGGAAGGGATTCTTAAATGGGTCACACACAAAAGGAAATTTTATCCCAGAACAAGAAACGGACTTTATTTTCTGTACCATAGGAGAAGAGGGTGGTTGGCTGATGAGTAGCCTCACAATTACATTGTTTATAGCGTTCATTTTACGTCTATATCATCTTGCTGCTAGAGCCAAGAAAAAATTTAAACGAATATTC
>JBMYYN010000275.1:0-3324 GCA_049609445.1 Bacteroidia bacterium
CCTAACAAGTGAAGCATTCCGTGTATCATTACTCTAAATAATTCCGTTTCAAAAGCAACTTCAAATAGTTTTGCATTTTCTCTGATTCTGTCAATGCTAATGAAAATATCACCTTCAATTTTCTTCGACAACAGAGGAAAATGGGAAACAATATCCCAAATATTTCATTGGCAGATTACATAGCTCCCAAATCGTCAAATAAGACAGATTACATCGGTGCATTTGCCGTAACTGCTGGGATAGGCATCGAGAGTATGATAGATAAGTATGAAGCAGACCACGATGATTATAACTCAATTATGGTTAAGGCAATTGCGGACCGTTTAGCGGAAGCTTTTGCGGAGTATATGCATAAATATGTTCGTACTGAATTGTGGGGATATTCACACGATGAAAGTCTCTCTAACAATGAGCTTATAAGAGAAAAATACCAAGGCATCAGACCAGCAGCAGGCTATCCTGCTTGTCCTGACCACACCGAAAAAGAAAAACTTTGGACACTACTCAATGTAGAAGAAAACACAGGCATATCACTAACGGAGAGTTTTGCCATGTATCCTACAGCTTCAGTTTCAGGGCTATATTTTTCTCATCCCAAGAGTAAGTATTTTGCCATTGGAAAAATAGATAAAGATCAAGTAAGCGACTATGCTTCTAGAAAAGGAGATGAAGAATCAGTCACAGCGAAATGGCTAGGACCTAACTTATTGTAAGTTAGTATTCTTACTCTCGTTTCATTAGCATATGAACATTATTGAACACATATTTGTCTCAGATATATGAATATAGGCATAGTTTGTTATCCGACATTTGGAGGTAGTGGAGTTGTAGCTACTGAACTTGGAAAAGCACTCGCACTCAAAGGTCATAACATTCACTTCATATCATATGACCAACCCGTCCGTTTGGATGCCTTTCGTGAAAACCTTTTTTATCACGAGGTCAGTTTCAATGACTACCCTTTATTTAAATATGCTCCATACGAAATTGCCCTAACTAGTAAAATAGTAGATATCGTAAAAGCCCATAACATCAGCGTATTGCACGTCCATTATGCTATACCACATGCTGCTGCTGCCGTGACTGCAAAACACATTCTGCAGCGTGAAGGTATTCAACTGAAAATAGTAACAACACTTCACGGAACAGATATAACATTAGTAGGTAAGGACAAAAGCTACGAACCTGTGGTAAGTTATTCTCTTCATGAAAGTGACGTAGTTACTGCAGTTTCTGAAAGTCTAAAGGATGACACCCATGACTTCTTTAGTTATGATGGAGATATTGAAGTTATACCAAACTTTATAGATTTTGAGCGTTTCAATAAATTGCCTAAGGATCATTTCAAGAAAGCTATTGCTCCAAACAATGAAAAGATATTAGTACACACCTCCAACTTCAGGAAAGTAAAACGTGTACCTGATGTGCTCGACGTCTTCAGAAGGGTAGCATCTCAGATTCCAGCGAAATTATTGCTTATAGGCGACGGTCCAGAAAGGGCTATGGTCGAAGAAGAATGTAGAGAGTGTGAATTTTGCTCCGACATTACATTTTTAGGCAAACAAGAAGCTGTAGAAGAAATTCTAAGTATTGCTGACCTATTCATAATTCCATCAGAGACTGAGAGTTTTGGCCTTGCCGCACTCGAGGCAATGGCCTGTGAAGTTCCTGTGATATCAACTAATACAGGTGGACTTCCAGAGGTCAACATTCATGGTCTGACTGGTTTCACAAGTGACATAGGAGACGTAGATAATATGGCGGCTAATGCTCTAACCATACTAGACGAAAAAAATCTTGCTCAATTTAAAGAACAGGCCAAAGCTCACTCGTTGAAATATAAACTGGAAAACATCCTTCCTTTGTACGAGAGTTTGTACTAAAAAATCACTTTTTTCAGTTGTAAACTCGAAGACAGTTTGAGATTTACACGTAACATAGCACTACTTGTTTGTTTGGCATGTCTTTCTATGCCTACCTCACTTGTAGCAAGCAAGACTGGTAAAGATCTAGAAAACAACAGAAAAATAGCCAAGCTATGCCAACAACTCAAAATACCATACAATGAAGAAGCTAACCTAAAGCTTCTAGAGTTTACCAAAGAATGGAAAGGAACTCCATACTGCTTCGGAGGCAATACAAAGAAAGGAGTGGATTGTTCAGCATTCACCGGTCACGCATACAGTCAGGTATATAATAAGACTATTCCTCGAGTATCAAGAGACATCTATTCTAAGACTATGCCGCTACGAAAGTATGCTCTATACGAAGGAGATCTGGTATTCTTTGCTACAAGTGGCGGAACCAGAATATCACACGTAGGGATATATCTGTGGGATGGCTACTTTGCACATGCATCATCCAGCAAGGGTGTGACTATTAGCAACCTTAAGCAAGGCTACTACGTGAAGACATTTGTAAGTGGTGGAGCTTGGTTAGACTGAGCTTATATCGAATTACTTTGTAATCGTAAATTCAACATCAGAATTGGCTTCAACACTTCCAAATTGGATGTCAAAAGACTCTGAAAAATTACCCGCAAAAACAATTTTTGAACTCGTGCTCGAAATAATATCGATTTTTTGACCACTATCATCCGTCAAGACTATTTCTCCATTTGCTTCTGTCCACGTACCTGAAGATGTTTTCTTCTCTACAGGGATATCCTGACCTTGTCCAAATACGCTCACCTCAGCTGTAAACGAAACAGTAGTTGTATATTGATTTGGATTCTCTGTGATAACCACGCTACCTACAATATTCTTACCTACTCCTTCAAAGCTACCAAGGTTTTGACCTGCAATTCCTAAAGTACCATTCTTCAAGTCAATAGACGAATAGCTCCAAGTACCTACATAAGGACTCACTTCTACTTCTCCTGTTCCTCCTCCAGATCCTCCACCTGAACCAGAACCTCCACCTGCTATATCTTCTATAGGTGATGGGATTGGTGGTTTTTTGCAACTATGTGTTATCATCACAAACAAACTGAGCGAAAGAATTAGAAGTACTTTTTTCATTTTAGAATACGCAAGATAGTCTTTTTTACATATTCCAAATGTCCCACGCTTTATCTGCTTGTAGTTCAAGCATTTCTCGTCCATTTTTTATGAGAGCTCCTTGGTTTTTACTCCTGGATAAAAAAACAGTTTCTGATGGATTATAGACTAAGTCAAAACATAAATGTCCTTGACCTATTCCAATATATGGAATATCAACAGCTTCATTCAGTTTTGGGTACATTCCTAAAGGTGTAGTATTGATGAGAATCTTATGCTTCGCTATGATATTTTCAGTAAGATCTGGGTAAGTCAGGTCTCCAGC
>JBMYYN010000276.1:0-3321 GCA_049609445.1 Bacteroidia bacterium
AAAAAACTGATACTAGAGATATAAAATAAATAATGTCTCTAGTATCCACTACTCCTCTGCTTATAGAATCGTAATGAAATTGAATTCCAAGTGACTGCACGAAACTATCTAGACCTCCAAATAAAGCAAGATTGCTGATTTGCTGAAACCCTACATAGAAAAAGAAGCACAGGAACATTCCTAGTATAAAAGCGACTATCTGGTTAGGTGTGATAGCTGAAGAAAACAATCCAATGGAAGCGTAGCATGCTCCCAAGAAAACTAGTCCTATGTACGAACCCCATGTAGCTCCAACGTCGATATTTCCTTGTGGTAAGCCCAGATTATATACCGAATAAAAATAAATCAGTGTAGGAGCTATGGCAAACAGCACCAAGACCAACGCAGCAAAAAATTTGCCCATTATTATGTCCATATCAGTGATAGGCTTAGTACTTAATATCTCATAAGTACCTTGCTTGATCTCTTCTGAAAAAGATCTCATAGTAATGGCCGATATTAAAAAAATAAAGACCCAAGGTGCCATAAAAAACAATATATCCAAATTTGCGTATCCTTGGGTAAGCACATTTCCGTCAGCAAAAACCCAGGTAAAAAGGCCTATAATCAAAAGAAAGACGATAACAACCACATAGGCTATAAGCGAACTTAAAAAACTCCGTATTTCCTTTTTAAAAATACTATACATTCTGTGTCAACTGCTGAAATACTGATTCTAAACTTTTTGATTGCTCTTGTTGCTCTAATATTATGGTTTCAGATTCAATGGCAAACTGAAACAAAACTTCAGCTAAATCTACTGTCTCGTTTGAGTGAACTAGATATGTTCTTTCAGAAGTCATTTGCACATTGTCTATCCCTGGTTTACCATGTAAGTCTTCTACCGATATGCTTTCTCTGAACTTCACCGACACAGACCTAGACCCTCCGGACAGCCTTTTCTTCACCTCTTCTACCTTATCGTCAGCTACTATTTTACCTCTGTTTATAATCACAATACGGCTACACATCGCCTCCACTTCTTGCATTATATGTGAAGACAGAAGTATGGTTTTATTCTTGCCCAATGTCAAAATCAGCTTTCGGATTTCACTCATTTGATTGGGGTCTAAACCTGACGTAGGTTCATCCAAAATCAACACATCTGGATCATTTAAAAGTGCTTGTGCTAATCCCACTCTCTGTTTATAACCTTTGGAGAGTTGACCTATTTTCTTATGTCTCTCTAGAGATAGTCCTGTCGTTTCAATGACCCTTTCTATCGCCGACTTAGCATCCTTTATTTTGTATATATCAGCATTAAATTTTAAATATTCTGAGATATACATATCCGTATACAACGGATTAAGTTCAGGAAGGTACCCGATTCTTTTTTTGATTTCTAAAGGCTTTTCTGAAACATTCATACCTAACACTTCTGCTCTACCAGATGAGCTAGGTATATAGCCAGTCAAAATCTTCATTGTAGTGCTTTTTCCAGCACCATTTGGACCAAGAAACCCTACAATCTCTCCAGACTCTATGGCAAATGAGATATTGTCTACAGCTTTCTGCTCCCCGTATTCCTTTGTAAGATTTTCGACTACTATTGACATCTTTTAGTGATTCACTATCACATTAAATGATAACGAAGTTTCATCTTTTGATAGTATCAATCTGTACATTCCATTGCTCAGATTTTCTATGTTCAGTCGATTAGATACACCACCCAAAATCTCACTTATCACTGTACGTCCTTGTAGGTCTATTAAAGATACTTCAAAGCCTGCTAGACTTTTCTCAGAATCAATATTTAACCAGTTGTTTGCTGGATTAGGGTAGAGTGTATACTTGACACCGTCTAAATATGTTATCCCTGCAGTACTAGGCACCCATACATCGTCAAAAGCAGTACAACCATTGCTATCTGTGACAGTAACTGAGTACAAGCCTGTATCAGACACCTGTATACTAGAAGTAGTTGCTCCTGTGCTCCAATCGTATGAAGAAAAGCCTTCACCTGGGCTTAAAACTAAGACTCCACTCAAAGGAATAATTGTGTCATTTCCTAATGATATAGTAGGACTTGTATATTGTTCTATGTTTATAGTATCACTGAATTTACACTTATTGTCATCCTCTACGGTAAGAGAATACTCTCCTGCTACACTTACACCAAGAAATATATTGGTAGAACTATCGCTCCACAGATATGACTCCATAGCCGCTGGTCCTCTAAGTTGATGACTAACAGCATCACAAAATCCAGTATCTGTGCCCAAAGAAAACTCTGGAAGTGTGAATGTTGAAACTATAATAGTATCGTAACTTGGACAATCAAAGCTATTTCGAGCCTCAGCATAAATTGTCTCAGCTCTTAGCACATTGTATTCATAGCTTGAAGATGAAACGTTATTCCATTTATAATTAGACAAGGAACTAGGAATGTAAACTGAGAAATCTTCTCCGAAACAAATAGTAGTATCATTTCCTAAATTAAACTTAGACGAAGGATTTGTTAAGATGGATATCGTATCAGAATACATACATCCAACTACATCCGTAACCTCTAAAGTATATGATTTTGACACATTGGTCTCCAAAGTATTTGAAGTTCCATCGATCCCATCCCAATTGTAATTACTCATTCCACTAGGGCCGGTAAGTACTATTGATAGATTGTCGCAAATTGTCGTATCATTCCCTAAACTAAATTCAGGGAGAGCATTGAAAGTCACTGCCACTGTATCACTATAATCACATGCAACAGCATCAATCATATATAACTCGACTGTGTCTGTAGAACGAAGTTTCAAACTATTGCTGTAACTCTGTCCTGATTTAGTATTCCAAGTGTACTGACTCATACCTGCAGCTGCTACTAGAACGATACTATCTCCAGCACACATGAGCGTGTCCGCGATTGGAGAAATCGTCTGTCTCTGACTAACTTTCACATATACCGTGGATGAATCAGAAGCACATGCCGAACTTGCAGATGAAACTACCAACTTATATTCCGTGTTTTGTGTTGGAGATACAGAAGGGTTAGCAGATGAGCTTGAGTATGAGTCACCGGAAATCGAAGTCCAGTCGTAAATGTATCCATTAATGTTTTGTCTCCCTAATGAAACATTATTACCTACACACATAGATAATGTGTCTGCTACTGTTCTTTTTTCTAATCTGCAACAAATCATAGAATCGCTATTTGAAACAGACGTTCTAACGAACGACAGCGTAGAATTACTTCCAAATGTTTCAATATGACTGTAGATATCACTTGATAATGATAAAGCACCAAAGTCAATAGGCTCACTTTGAAATCCGCAAGCAACTAGT
>JBMYYN010000277.1:0-3317 GCA_049609445.1 Bacteroidia bacterium
TACCGCCTTGTTCTGTGGTCAACGTCGTTAAGACCGTCGTTGCTCCACTTGGACTTGTTGGATCTATATCGGTTGCGACTCCATTGATACGGATATCTTCTGTATTGGTCTCATAATCATTGCTCAACCAATCTCCATTGACACTGTCATTGAGACTCGTCACTGAGTAATCGTCTCCTGCAAATGGTGGATTGTTCACGGCTGAACCATTGTCATTGTATACTTCTATGTGGATCTGTGCCGTCTCACATGCTTGATTCGGTGAACTTACATCATCACACGTCGTGTAGTCTACGACAACATCTCCTACAAATCCATCTGCTGGTGTAAAGGTATATGTTCCATCTGCTGCAAGTGTAAATGTTCCTGCATTCGCTACCGCATTACCATCTGCATCTACTCCGGCTACTGTAGTAGCTGCTGCTCCTAGTGTTCTGTCTGCATCCGGAACTCCATCTCCATCTGTATCTACTTGGTAGTTGCCTGTTACTAGTATTGCATCTCCTTCTGCATCGCCGTCATTGCTTAGTGCGTTGCTCGTTACCACTTCTCCATAACTTACAGCATCATCATCCTTCGCTAAAACGGTATTCTTTGTTGGGTCATTGGGCTCTGGGATAGGCTCTACGTTGATACGCAATACTGCCGTATCGCAGTTGCTTGGCGTACCATCGTCACATATACTATAAGGTACTTCTATGATGCCGACAAAATCTGTCAATGGTGTATATGTATATTCACCATTGGCATCAAAGGTTAATGTTCCTGCATTGGCTACTGGGCTACCTGTGGCATCTCTACCTGATACAGTCGCTCCTGAACTTATCGTTGAACTTGAGTCCGATGCCAAGAAGCTTCCAAATGTCTGATCATCTCCTTCTGGATCAAAATCATTAGTCGTTACTCCGCCTCCCACTGGCTTATTGATGAGCGTAGTGTTATCATCGTCGATGGCCACCGTACTATTAAACACAAAAGTCACTGAAGCCGAATCCGAATTAGCTAACGTAATATTCTGGGTATTCGTTAGGTCTGGAATATTACCGCCTATAATATTTACATAAGTTCCTGCACTATCAGAAGTCACATCAAAAGAAAGTGAGCAACTTCCTCCTGGCGACATACTTAATCCTGAGACAGATATTGAATCTTCTCCTCCATTTGCTACTACAGTTCCACCACATGAAGAAACCACATTTGGAATAGCAGCAAGCTTTAATCCTGTCGGCAAATAATCTGTCAACACCCCATTACTAATACTGATGCCTACAGAAGGATTTTGAACCGTAACTGTATAGCGAGATGAAGCTCCAACATCCACAGTATCATTGGATACTGTTTTGGTAACCGTGGGGTATGCAATTTCAGTTGATATCACATAGACTCCTCCCCACAATCCATCTCCAACTGTTCCCGATTCGAAATCCGCAGAAGTTGCACTATTGGGAATTATTCCCGTTATTTCTAATCTATCAATATCTAATGACCAATTGTATGGAACATTTGGACTTCTAGTTGACACATTTACTCCATCATTGGATATAGTACCATTCATTATATTAGTTTTGGGATTGAGAACATCTGTAATCGTATCAGTATTTAACACAACATAGTCTCCAACTGTATTGTCTTCTCCATCCATAACCATATGTGCTAGGTCTGTCTCAAAAGATCCAGAAGAAGGAGTTAATAGGCCATTAATAGTAAAATCTGCAGTAGCTCCAAAAGTTAAAAAATCAAAACCGTCCCAAACATTTATACTCCTTGTCTTTTCTCCTGCACTTTCATAGACAACCACTAAAGTCCAGCCTCCTTGAGGGCCTGTATATCCGGAACCGGTATCGATAGCAATATCAGCTCCATAATAATCTCCTGATCCGCCAGACTTTACTAAACCAGTAACGTCTGCATGAGCCAAGTATGTTTGTCAAGTCCCACTTACAGAATACTGAACATCTCTATCTGTAGCCTCGACCTTAGTATAGGCCGATGAAGCTGGCGTCCTAAACTTAATGGTATCCTTTTTTAACCCATAAGGCGAAGTACTAATTCCAGCATATGTAGATCCATCTACACCGCCCCAGTACAAGCCTGCCCAAGTCACTTGTGCATCAGTAGGCATTGTGAGTGTGGACCAAGAAGAGTTTACGGTAGAGGGATCTGAATCTATATCAGAATACTCCATACTCATATTATTATTTGTCTGAACGGAAGGTGAACAGGTATCACAAGTTACATTGGAATTTCCAATCATTGCAAAATTCCCTCTCCTTCTTGCAACGTGTCTTTCGCTATAATCTCTTGGGTTGTTTGTTATTAACGAAACGGGATCATCAGATACTTTAATATTATCAATTGCCCAATACCAGGAATAATTTCCTGTCCATGAAAACTTTATCTGAGCATTAGTCGCACCATTAGCTGCTGTTAATATATCAATTTGTCTGGAGTCAGAAACACTACTAGAACCAGCTCCTGTAGAAGTACTTAGTACAGAAACCCAAGCAGATCCATTATATACCTCAACTTCAATAGCACCACCAGCACCACTTCTAAAATAATGATCAAAAGATAAAGTTAGTACAGTAGCTGAAGAAGCATTAAAACTTGGGGAAATTAATTCAACATCTTCGGCCAGAGAGTTGTTACTATAATTATCGCTATCAAAAATGGCAAAATTACCTGATATAGGCGTGCCAACAGTTCTAGAAGCTGGATTATCAAATACCCAACTGTCCGACGCAACACTTGCCACAGTGTTGTTAGTCCATCCCGTAGGGGGAGTAGAACCACTTGCAGTAGAAAAATCTTGAGAAAGATAGGTAGTTTGAGCAAAACTCGCATTAGCAAGAAAAAAACAGCATAAAAACGACGCAAGAATATATCTTACTTGTTTTAATTTCCTTAGATTAAATCGATCAAGATTCAGGTCCTTAGTAGTTTGTAAATTCATTAAAAGCTTCTTATAGATGTATAGACAAGCTTTTTTCAAATATTGTGCCACTTTATTATTCTTTATTATTATTTCCTTCATTACCTTAACATACGGCGTTTTAGAAGACACATACGGATAAAACAACTTAACCACTCGTCCCAATTTGGGAAATTTCGCTTCATTTTGAATCATAATTTTTTAATAATTTCACTGAAAGTTAGAGGTAATCTAAATTCGAAGAAGATTCGTCTTCTTTATACCTTCTATACTTCCTCATATAGACGTACCAAAACAATAAAGGTCACAAAAAAAAAGCCCCTCATCTCTGAGGGGCTTTGTGGTTAAACCTAAACTACTAAATCCGATTAACCAATTTCGTTAT
>JBMYYN010000278.1:0-3294 GCA_049609445.1 Bacteroidia bacterium
CAATTCACACTTAATAAGCTTTGATAGATTCTGAATATTAGTTATGAATTAAATCTTCTTAGTCCCAGATCCCGTTCTTGTTTCACAAAAAAAGCCTTCCGAAAATCGAAAGGCTTAAATTTTGGGTGGAAGATGGGGCTCGAACCCACGACCCCCGGTACCACAAACCGGTGCTCTAACCAACTGAGCTACAACCACCATAGTTGTTTTGCTTAACCAGAAGACATTCCTTCCTTTTGTTAAGCGGCTGCAAATATATTATTCCCAAATTCATATAATTAAAATTTTTGAAAAAATATTTATTACGAATCATTCGCTTTGTCCTTAATAGATTGTGGGCAATTCAGATACTATATGACACTTTTTCAGAGTTATTTTGAAACGAAATTGAACTTAACAATGAATAGACTTCTTTCTATAACATTTGCTCTACTTTTTATGCTAGCCGTACCTGCTTCAAGCAAGGCTCAAAAAACTAGAGAATATACCGATGCAGCTCCAACATTTCAGCACGCTAAGATGCTTTATGTAAAAGAGTTATACGTTCCCGCGATCAATGAGTTTAAAGAATTTATTAAATCCAACCCAGGTCCTAATTTTGATTATGAAGCTAGAGCATACATCATGCTCTCTAGATTAAAATTAGATAAACAAAATTCAAGCAGGGACTTAGCCCGATTTCTGAGAGAAGAACCAGAGCATAAATTAAATACAGAAATAACCTACGAACTTGGTTTGTACTACTTCAACAAAGGAAGATACTCTAGAGCTTTGAAGTATTTAGAACAGATTAATGAAGCAGATGTTTCCAAGAGTCAGCGGGAGGAGTTAGCATTCAAACAAGGATACAGTTTTTTTAAAAATAAAGAGTATCAAAAAGCCAAAGATCAGTTCAAAAAAATCATGAACGGCAATGGTAGGTATGCCGTAGAAGCTAACTATTACTACGGGTATCAGTGTTACATACTAAAAGACTATGCCTGTGCGATTTCTACTTTTGAAAAAATAGGTGATAAAGGGCCAAAAACAATGCAACTCTATCTCGCTCAGATGTACTACGAGCAGGAGGAATACACTAAAGCGTTTGACATCATCCAAAACGTAAAATTAAGTAAACGTCAAGATGAGATAGAACTGCTAACTGGAAAGATACAATATCAACTCGGAAATATCAGTGTCGCTCTTATTCACTTTGACAATTACAAAGGAGATGTCAAAGCATTGAGCTCTGACGAGGTGTACCAGTTTGCCTATGCCAATTTCGATGCTGAGAGATACGCTAAAGCTACGCAGTACTTCATCTTAGTAGCTAATGAAGACTCTCAAATAGGTCAAGCTGCCAACTACCATCTTGGAGAATCCGATGTTAAAAACGGTAAGAAGGAACGTGCACTTAACGCATTTGCAGAAGCAAAACGAAAGGACTACAATAAGAAAATTGGAGAAATAGCAGCTTTCAACTACGCTAAGCTTGCAGCTGAACTTGAAAAAAACTCTACAGCTGTTTCATCCATTAAAAAATTCTTAGAAGACTATCCTAGATCTGAGTACAGAAACGAAGCTAAGTCGATGATGGCGGACATTTTTCTAAGCACAAAGAACTACAAGGCTGCTATAGAAGTACTAGAGGATATTGGAGATCTAAACAATGACTCCAAAAAAGCCTATCAAGAACTGACATTTCACAGAGGTGAAGAACTATACCTTAACAAGGAGTACCAAAATGCAGATGTTTTCTTTAAAAAATCACTTAGATACCCTAAAGATAAAAAACTGGAAGCCCTCTCCTACTTTTGGAGGTCCGAAATTGCTTTTAAGGTAGACGACTACAATGAAAGTATTAATCTGATGAACAGATTCATGAGCAACTCGGGTTCAGATCAAAGTGACAATAAAAACTACGGCTATTACAGCATGGGGTATAGTTATTTTAAGAAACAAGACTACCCTAAGGCACAAAACTACTTTGCCAAGTTTAATCAGCATGAGACATTTGGTTCAGAGAATAGAAGAATATATCTAGACAACACTCAACGTTTAGCAGACTGCTACTTCCTCAATGGTCAGTACTCTCCTGCTATTAAGGAATATGGGTTTATCATAAAAAATAATTACAAGTCAGCTGACTATGCACTATTCCAACAAGGAATGTTATACGGCCTACAGGAACGACACTCTGAAAAAATCAATGTATTAAAGAAAATTCAAAATGACTTTCCAAAAAGTATATACTATGATGACGCATTGTACCAAAGTGCTCGAGAATACACGGCTCTAGGAAATTATAGCACTGCTAAAAGCATCTACAATGTGATCATCTCACAACACGACTACTCGCCGTACTTACCGGACTCATACTTAAAACTTGGTTTGATAAACTATAACCAAAGCAATGATGACGAAGCTATGGGATACTTCAAAACTGTAGTTGAACGTTTTCCAAAAACCTCTTCAAGCAAGGAAGCATTGACTTTCATTGAGATACTGTATACGAGTCAAGGAAACCCTCAAGGATATTTTGACTATGTGAAAGATATACCTGGAGCAGAGGTACGAATCACTGCTCAGGATAGTGTAATATATAATCACGCTATGACTGTATACAATAGCAAGGATTATACCGGAGCGTCTAAGGAGTTAGGAGCATATATTAAAAAGTTTGGGGAAAATGGTGTCTTCATTATAGCTGCCCATTATTTCAAAGCTGAATGTGACTACTATACGGATAAAGAGGATCAGGCTCTAGTTCACTATGATTATGTGGTATCTCAGAGTAGAAATAAATACACAGAGAAGTCTCTAATCAAGCTCTCATCAACGTACTTCTACCGAAAAAACTATACCAAAGCGGCTGCTTACTACGCTAAATTAGAACCTATTGCTGCTAATAAAAATACATTTATTAGTTCTATAATGGGTCAGATGCGATGTCACTATGAGTTGGGAGATTATGCTTTGGCTAAGAAAAAAGCAATACAAGTCCTTCCTATAGAAGATGTACCTAAAGAAGATTTAGTAGAAGCTAACATGGTGTTAGGTCGCTTACAACTAAAAGATAATAATCTACGAACTGCTAAATTCCATTTTGACTATGTGATAGCAGAAAGTAGAAATGTACTTACCGCAGAAGCACTGTACCATAGAGCATTTATTAGATATGATCAAAATGAACTTGATAGTTCTAGAAATGATGTATACAAGTTAAATGACGACTTCTCTGCTTACGAGTATTGGGTGGTCAAAGGATTCATTCTATTGGGAGACATCTATGTGAAAGAAGAAGATTACTTCCAA
>JBMYYN010000279.1:0-3285 GCA_049609445.1 Bacteroidia bacterium
GTCTTGAGACGTTGATTTTGAGCAACTGTATATGAAAATAAGTAAAAATGCTAGGTATATTATCTTTGAAAACTGCACAAGATTGATCTACCGTATGATTAGCTTTTGACAACTTAGCTCTCCAGAATTGTTTTGAAATTTCAGAATATACATGCCTTGTGAGAATCGTGAAACATCAATTTTATTTACGTTTTTGGAGATATCAAAAGTTCCAACTTCTGATCCTACACTGTTATAGATTTTGAGAATGTTATTCTGATTGTTTGAGAGATGTGACTCTATGTATACATAGTCTTGCGTAGGGTTTGGGAATACAGAGAATGGCGTTTTTTGATAAATGGTTTCCTGGGTCGAAGCAAGACTGCAGTCGCCTATCATATTGTTATCCATCCAAGTAAGTCTCTGGGTGAGCCAAGTCTTAAGGAATGTGACTTCTTCGTCATACGTGTCTCCGACATAGTCATTGGGCCAGACATGTTTTCCTAGAACGTCCCATTTATTGAAATTTCTTTCAGGAGCATCTCCCATTTCTAAGAGCCTATCATCGATGAACTGAAGTAGACTGTCTGTATGCCAAGGTCCTTTTCGGAGTTCCTGCCATCTGCAGTTAGTGAGGTGGGATACTTCAGGTATGTCCGTCATTTTTTTTACCCAAAACGGGTGTGAATTGTCACAAGTTCCTTGGAATTGATATGTCCATCCTTCAGGATCTGGGGAGCACACAAAATTGAAATTGCCAAATCCCAAATTGAAATCCCATAAAGGCCCAAAATGGAGTTTTCCTCCATCTGTGCTTTTTCGTTTGTGCATATAAAAACTCAACTTAAAAGCGTCTATATGTTTGCCTATTTCAGTGGCCAGGAAGTAATTTATCCAAGAGGTTCTATCTACATAGTTAAGATATTCATTTTCATAATTTGCGGATTGCATTGCATCCTCAAATGACGTTATATACGTCTTGATGTATTCTCGCTGAGCAGGTACTAAGTCATCTTCTGCAGGGTAGTGATGGGCATAAAACTTGCTCGGAGAACTGTTGGACCACCAGCCGTCATTGGATGTACTACCGTCGTCTCTATCTATTTGGAGGATGTAGCCTCCTGTGAGTTCCTCGCCAGTTATGTCTTCAGGCTTCAGTTTACTTATGTCTACTCTGTTTTTGTCTCGTTTTATTTTTTCCGTGAGCATATATACTCCACGATAGTCCGAGTTTATATAGAGTTCACACAGTCGTGTTTTTGGTGAGTATTCTCCAGTTTCTTCTCCAATGTGATAAGCCAGTACATTTCTAAGGAGCGACTTGTCTGAGTATGGTCCGTGAAGTACCCAATCGTTTTCTTCTGGCATGCCGAGGAGTGAGACATTATTGTTGCTTCCGTCAGGAAGTCTAGTCTCAAAACCATATCCTTTCTTTGGAAATAGTTGCGATGAGGCACCACGGACCTCTATGCCTATTTTTCCCTCGTAGTCGTTGTAGTCATCGGTCAGTCTATTGACACTGTCGGGGCCATTATCTATTATTCCCATCTGAGCAGTGACCTTTGGTTCATCATTTATGCCTGCATTGTTTTCAGTAGCTATGACGATGAGAGGGAGGGTGCTTGTTTGTGCAATACTCCAGATACTCGTCAGAAGTAGCATAAAGAGGAAAAGTGTGTTACGTTTATTCAAGGTTGTAAATCTAGAGACTTTTGCGAAAACTGTCATCTTTCATCATGTCAAATTGTTTAGATAGTCTTTATCGTTGACATACTTTAGGTGATGGAGTACAGATAAGAAGTTCGAGGCAATATTGGACGTTATAATCACACTCTTATCATACTATCAAAAAAACCTATTGGGGACTCAAACAATATTTCAAGTGAGACGTTATATTTGCAGTTAGAATTAATCTAAATAAAAATAGAGTAATAGATGTTGAACTTTCCAATATACCTAGATAATAATTCCACGACTCCTATGGACCCTCGTGTTTTGGATGCTATGTTGCCTTTTTTCAATGAAAAATTTGGAAACGCTGCAAGTAGAAATCATAGTTTCGGATGGAATGCTGAAGAAGCAGTGGATTATGCTCGTGAGCAAGTGGGTAGGTTGATAGGCTCTACGAGTAAAGAGATTATCTTTACTTCTGGAGCTACAGAAGCTAATAACCTTGCTATCAAAGGCGTTTATGAAATGTACGGGTCTCAAGGTAATCATATGATTACAGTGACTACAGAGCATAAAGCGGTACTAGATGCTTGCAAAAAGGTAGAAAAAATGGGTGGAGAGGTAACTTACCTTTCGCCAAAGGAAGATGGTTTAATAGATCTTTCAGAATTGGAAGCAGCTATCACAGATAAGACTATTCTTATCACTGTGATGTACGGGAATAATGAAATAGGTGTTGTTCAAGATATCAAGAGTATCTCTGCCATTGCCAAAAAGAATGGAGTTCTATTTCATACTGATGCAACTCAGGCGGTTGGAAAAATTCCAGTAAACGTTCTTGAAGACGGTATAGATTTAATGAGTTTTTCTGCTCACAAGATGTATGGTCCCAAAGGAGTAGGTGCTTTATATGTAAGAAGAAAAAATCCACGTGTAAAGGTGACCAGCCAAATGGATGGTGGAGGCCACGAAAGAGGTATGAGAAGTGGTACATTGAACGTGCCTGGTATAGTAGGTTTTGGAAAGGCTTGTGAAATATGTCAAGAAGAAATGGCTGACGAAGCAGAAAAGCTGAGCACTATGAGAGACAGACTCGAAAAAGAGTTGCTCACAATAGAAGAGGCTTATACCAATGGCAATGTAGAACATAGACTACCGCATGTAGCTAATATTTCTTTCAAATTTGTGGAAGGAGAAGGTCTGATGATGGGAACGAAAGATATAGCAGTGAGTAGTGGAAGTGCATGTACAAGTGCTTCATTAGAGCCTAGTTATGTTTTGAAGAGTTTAGGTTTAGATGATGAGTTAGCTCATTCATCTTTGCGTTTTGGTTTAGGAAGGTTTACTACTGATGAAGAGGTGGATTTTGCGATAGACCACGTAAAGACGGCAGTAAATAAATTGAGAGATATGAGTCCACTATGGGAGATGTTCAAAGATGGCATTGACCTGAAGACAATCGAATGGGCTGAACACTAACAGGTTGTTAGCTTAGAGTTATAAGTAAATAGTAGATAAGAAAAATAAGAAAATACAGTTGTCAGTTTTAAGCTTTGATTGCTAAATCAATCAAAGCTTAAAACTGACAACAACAAACTATAAAAGATATGGCATATTCAGAAAAAGTAATAGATC
>JBMYYN010000280.1:0-3283 GCA_049609445.1 Bacteroidia bacterium
CGAATCGGAATCTTCTTTAATAAATCTTTAATTTTGCATCAATGAATTTAGTAGTTAAAAACCTACCGTCCAGTTATAATGCTCATTACTTAGAAATGCTTTTCGAAAAATACGGAGAAGTAGAATATGCTAAAGTAATTTATGATAGAGTTACAAAAGAGCCTACCGGAACAGGTTTCGTAGAATTTGTGAGTGAAGAGGATGGGCTAAAAGCCATAGAAGAAATGAATGGAAAGGAGTTTCATGGAAAGGAACTAGTAGTAGAAAAAGCTCGACCGAGAAGAGTCAATATTTGGAGCTAAATCCCAAGAAGTAACATATTTAAAAGAGCAATTACAGCAGTAATTGCTCTTTTTTTGTAATGTACTTTTTTACTTGTTTTTTAATATGCTGTAGGAAAGACCTACATTAAAGTTTCCATAGATATCAAGGTTGAAATATGGTTCTGGCACTACCTGAGTGGACAAGCCGTTATAATATCTTAGGGGATGGTGTTTTTGAAGAGAGCTGTTGATAAAGACTTTTGGGGTGAGAGTCAACCTGTTGTTCAATTCTAAGGGCATAGCTAATTCCATACCTAACTGAGGTACAATTGTCCATTTAGTTTGATCTATTTGGTCATTGTACAAAGACATCGTGTAATCATCTACCCAGTAAGTGCCATTCACTTCATCTCTAAACAATGTGTCTGGTTTGTTTATGGTATATGTATATGTGGAATTCTGATGATCTCTGTTCGCGTATACTCCAATGTAATAACCCAAATTGAATTGAATTTCTTTGATTTCAAAATTCATCAATTTTCCAAACTGAAGACCAAATCCTTTATTAGAGCCTGCTGTTATATGGGTTCGGATACTATCTCCATCTTTGAGCTGATGTAGCGGTTTGTTTGAATAGCTATAATATCCTAATTCAGAATCATAATAGTAGTTGCCCATATGTTGAAATCCAGAATATGCAGCTAAGCGGGTAAACCATTTATTGTTTGATGAATCTGTGTGCCATGTTATACCAAGTGTATAGGGGTTATTGTAGTCCTCGTAGTATTGTACAGGAGTATAAAAATCAATACTTTCAATTCTTATTTGTCCGTAAGTGTATTGACAGATACTTAAGAATAAAGCGAAGAACAGACTCTTTTTCATATGTTTAGAACGAGCAATGTTTTCATAAAGTGTATCAAATTTATAAATAAAAAAAGCCCAATAATACTTCGTACTATTGGGCCTGATATTGTTATTGTCTTGACTAATAAAATCCTGAACCACCTGTCGCTACGGCTCCAGTAGGTTTTGGGTTGATACACATAACTGGAGTACCTTCGGTACCGTTTACTACCTGTGCTGCAAACGAACCAACGAATAAGTCAGATAACTTGGAAGTTTCTGATTTAGTCATAATCATTATCAAGTCTGCATCTATTTCGGAAGCATACTTCACTGCGTCTAGACCTAGATGATCAGGATACTCCAAATCATCCATAAGTACAGATTTAAATTTCACATTGTGTTTTTTAAATATAGACTCTGCCTGAGTTAGATTAGCATTTGCTTTCTTCTTGATTAGTTCATCTTCTTCTAGCTCCATGATGATGTGTATAGTCGAATCGTATCGTTTTCCTAGCTTCACAGCCCAATCGATTTTTTGTCTACTCGTCTTAGTCAAGTCTATTGGTAACACAATTTTGTCGAATTTAGGACTTTCGTGCTTCTCTTTAACCACGACTACAGGGATCGGAGAGCTTTTCAGTACACGAGTGGTCGTACTCCCGGTAAACTGTTCTACTCCATTCACGCCATTCACACCCATTACTATAGTGTCGCATTTTCCCTTTTCAGCTACTTTGTTGATCACTTTAAACGGTTTTCCTTCAGACACAGAAGTGTTTACTCTTACGTTAGGCCATTTATCGGTAATTTCTTTTTTATAGTCTTCTAACTTTGTTCTTACGTTGTCTTTGAGAAGAGCTATTTGACTATCATTAGTGAAGATAGACGAAATAAGACTATTACTCAAAACATGAAGAAGAGTGATCTCACTGTCAAAAAGGTTTGCCATTTCTACAGCGTAGTATACTGCGTTGATTGATGAATCTGAAAAATCCATAGGAACCAATATGGTTCTATCTTTGGCTGTTTTTATATCTGTCATAAAAATTGTATAAACTTGCTGCAAAGATAAACACCTTTGATGCTCAAACAATTAACACCAAGTGAACTTATCGTTAATAAAGATGGTTCCGTATATCATTTAGGATTGCTTCCGAGCCACGTGTATCCTACGGTTATCACGGTAGGAGATCCAGATAGGGTAGATGAAGTGTCAAAATATTTTGACAAGATAGATTTCGAAATACAAAATAGAGAGTTTAAAACGGTAGGGGGGGCTTGTTTAGGCAAAAAGATAACCGTTATTTCTACTGGTATTGGTACAGATAACATAGATATCGTATTTAACGAACTGGCCTTTTTGGTCAATTATGATTTAAAGACGCTAAAGCCTTTTAAGACACAGACTTCTATAGATATCATAAGACTAGGTACATCTGGGAGTATTTCCTCAGAAAATGAACTCAATAGCATAGTATATAGTAAGAATGTGGTTTCACTAGACGATTTATTTCAGTATTACGATCACAGTTTTGATATAGTCAGATTTGCAGATTTGAACGTTCCAGTGATTGATTGCAGTTCTAGTTTAGAGGAAAAATTCAAACAGCGATTTAATCCAAGTCTAACAATCACTGCCAAAGGTTTTTATGGGCCTCAATTTAGAAATGCACAAATTCAACCAAAGTACAGCCTTGAGGATGTATATAGAGTGAGTTATGAAGGAGTTTCCGCAGGTAATATTGAAATGGAGACTGCTGGCATATATGGCTTAGCTAAATTGCTAGGTTTTCAAGCAATTTCTATCAATGCTATCTTAGCAGATAGAAGAAGCAATGAATTTAGTAAGAATCCACAGGAAACCATCCAACAAATGATCAAGGAATCACTGGAACTCATATGCAAATAAGTATTCAAGAAGTTGATTCAGCCAAGGATAGGTATAGATTTCACTCTTTTACTAGGAATTTGTATAAAAATGACCCTGAGTATGTTTCACATATAGACCAAGACATTGAAGCTATCTTCGATCGGAATAAAAATTCAGAATTTGAAAACGGTGATGCAAAAAGATGGCTGGCTTATCAAAATAATAAGATCGTTGGAAAAATTGCCGCATTTTATAATAAAAACACAAATCAGTCTGGTATAGGATTTTTTGATTCCATAGA
>JBMYYN010000281.1:0-3248 GCA_049609445.1 Bacteroidia bacterium
GACTTACAAAAATGCTAACGGGGAAAGAATCACAGATACTCAGTGGCACAAGATAGTCGCTTGGGGCAAGACTGCGGAACTCATGGAGCAACTGCTAGAGAAAGGAAAAGAAGTGCTCGTAGAAGGCAAACTAACAAGTCGTAGCTATGACGACAAAGAAGGAAACAAAAAATACATTACAGAAATAGTTGCAAATGAATTTTTAGTTCTTTCTTCAAAGCAAGATTCTAAAAAAGAAGGTGACCTCCCTTTTTAGTAGGCTCTCAGAATGAGAGCAAATTAAGAGATAAACAAGCTTCTATCACCTTTGATAAACCGTACCCGGTCATTGGTCAATGGAGAATAAAAATCTACAATAACCTCCGTTATAGATGAGTAAGAAACTTAGTTAAATATTTCAGTAAATCTAGATAAGCCTTGTTCTCGTATGAGAATGAGGCTTATCGCTTATTAAACTACTTCAGTATCTGTGCTGTATGTTCTTTGGTCTTAACTTTTTCTATCACATCAATGATGACACCATCCTCGTCTATGATAAAAGTCGTCCTAGCAACACCCATATATTGTCTTCCGTACATGCTCTTCTGTACCCAAACTCCGTAAGCATTTATAGTCTCCTTCTCAGTATCCGCTAATAGGTCAAATTTCAACTGATACTTGTCTATGAACTTCTGATGCTTTTTCTCATCATCTGGGCTAACACCAAGCACCTCATATCCTTGATCTAAAAATCTTTGATAGTTCTCACTTAGGTTACAAGACTGTGCCGTACACCCAGGTGTCATGTCTTTCGGATAAAAATAAAGCACTAGCTTCTTTCCTTGGTACCCGTACAATGAAACTTTTTCTCCTTTTTGATTTACTCCGCTAAATGCTGGAGCTTTATCTCCTATTTCTGGTCTAGCCATATAGCTACAAGAATAATCCTAAAACGCCATAAAAAAAAAGTGCCCTCAAAAATAATGAGAGCACTTTCTTCTGAAAATTATCAGATTACAATCTATTTTTCTAACAGACCATCATCTATCCATTTTTGGATCGTGCTTATCACAACGTCAGACAATTTAGCCTGGTTTTTTGGCATTGGTGAGAAACCCTCTTCGTGGTTCAAAGTACCCATAATTCGACCATATTGTGCAAAAGCTTTGGCGTCAGCATATCCTTCTAAACTACCAATAGTTGCACCTGAAACGTGGCAGCCTGATGTCGCACAATAGTTGTTCAGTATCGGGGCAGCATGCGTCTCATAATTATACTTTTCTTCTGTATTATCATCAGTAGTGTCTGGAGCTGGATCTGCAGAATCATCGCTACAAGCACTGAATGTTAAAACTCCGAAGGCTAAGAGAATGGTTAAGTAAATTTTAATGTTTTTCATTTATGAATAATTTAATATATGTATATACAAATATATTAAAGGGATTGAGAGTGCCAAGTATTTTTACAATGTCAGATTACGCTGATATTCAGCCCTATTCCCTCTTCCGTCTATCACCACCATTTTAAATTTATGGTCCCCAGGCTTAATCCAAGCCGGAATTTGGCCCCACACTCGGCTGGTTTTCGGTTCATACTCTGCAAGAATCCACTTGTCGTCTATAGAACACTTTATCGTTTGTACACCACTCAAATTATCGGTCACTTTGAATCGGTAATTCTTCCCAAAAGAAAGCACTTTGATCACGGGGTCTGTATTGTCATATGTGATAGCATACTCTCCTAGAGATCTTGACTTAAATGAAAGCACATTGCCCGACATGGTTCCTCCTTCATAATAAGTTCTCTTTCCATTAAAACTTACTGCACACAATTTGTCGCCGTACTCCATCCACTGTGCTGGGACAGTGTACTTGATACGCATATAAGTATGCAGTGGAGTATAACCATAGTGCATTTGCATGGTCTTACTTAGCATCCGCGGCTTTTTGGGTAAGATTTTCATTTTGAAATCAAATGGGTGATACACCGCCTTCTTGGGCACGGTGATATCCCACTCATAAAACTTAATACGCTTGTCCCCATATACTCTAACCGTAGAGTCAGCTGCTGCACTGCTACTTATGCTAAACTTTTTTCCCGTGGTATCTCCTACCATCACCCAAGAAGTAGAATCCATGTGACCTTTATAATCCTGTATAAAAAGTTTGAGTTGTATTGAATCACCATGCTTCAATGCTATTTCTCCATTGCTTTTTTGCTTGTAGTATGGCAAGGGATTATACTTTTCTTTAAACAATCTAAAATATGTCTTTTTCTCCTTCCACTTCAAATATGGGTCTGTATGGGTGTAGATATATCTCCCCTGATTGAAATTAAACTTTTCAATCTGATACTCATATAGCAACTCTCCATTAGCAGTTATCCAACAGTAATTGATTCCTAGCACATTCTGTTTATCCGTGAAATAGTCGTCTGTGTACAATCCAAAACTGTACTTTCCTGGTTGCACATTTAAGGCCTTCTTTTGATTCAGATAGTCGCTCCATTGATTTACAGTCATATACGGGTACCCTCCTTCTTTGTACAGAGTCTCCTTATCCTTTCTATAAATGCTAACTTTCTTAATCTCAGGACTCAAATTATCTCGGACCTTCAGACCATGCATTAGTGGATTAGTGGATTGACCTTTTGGATTTCGTATTTCGAAATGAAGGTGTGGACCTCCACTTCCTCCTGTATTTCCGCTTATAGCAAAATTTTGCCCCTTTGCGACCTTAATTTCGCCAGCCTTGGGATACAGTTCTATTTGAAATTTTCTTTGCTTGTACTGTGCGTCCTTCACATAATTAGCCAGTTTTCCTTTGAAACCTTTTAAATGGCCATATACCGACGTGAAACCATTGGGATGACGGATATAAACCACTCTTCCATATCCGCTTGTACTTACTTTGACCCGTTCTACATATCCATCTGCAACAGCTAATACTGGCCACCCCTCTCTACCTCCAGTTCGGATATCCAATCCCGCGTGAAAATGATTTCCTCTAAGTTCACAAAATGTTCCTGAGACATAAATGGCACTGTCAAATGGATTTCTAAAGTAGTCTTGCTTATAAGGATTTCTGTTTCTTACAAAATGGTATTTAGAAGATGTCACGAGACCAACTTTCGCAGGCTCTTTTTCTTCCGAGTAATCATCAATTTCTTCGAATTCTATCTGAATACTATCAGAATCTTCCATCTCTATATCATCATCTACAGTTTCTGTAGATTTCCTGCAGGTGGCAAATAAGGAGATTAATCCCACT
>JBMYYN010000282.1:0-3218 GCA_049609445.1 Bacteroidia bacterium
ATGATCCGAGTTTAGAAAAGGAGGCTTTACGTGTTGTGAAAAGTACAAGTAAAAAATGGATTCCTGCTGAGACTAAAAGTGGTCAGAAATGTAAGATGCGGTTTCGAATTCCCGTAAAGTTTAGAATGATATAGAAATAAATGGCAAGAATACTAGCACTAGATTATGGAGGTAAACGTACAGGAATAGCTGTAACCGATCCTTTGCAAATAATTGCTTCTCCTTTAATAACGGTTGAAACTAAAGACCTTATGGAGTATTTAAACAACTATTTCAAAACGGAGGAAGTTTCAGATATGGTCGTGGGGCAACCAACGAGACATGATGGAAGTTTCTCTGGTATAGAGACCGAAATAGTTAAATTTATAGATAAATTTAAGAACCTGTATCCCATGATAGCTCTTCATCGAATCAACGAAATGTATAGTTCTAAAGATGCTATGCAGGCACTTATAGATAGCGGCCTAAAAAAGAAAAAACGTAGAGATAAGAAATTATTGGATAGCACAGCAGCTACCTTACTTTTGCAAGAGTTTTTATACGAAAAATGATATACCCAATAAGAGCTTTCGGAGATCCAGTATTAAGAGCAGAGTGTTCTGAAATAGAGGCGTTTGACGAAGATTTTCATAAACTAATAGCTGACATGTTTGAGACCATGGATGGCAGTGATGGAGTAGGACTTGCTGCACCTCAGATAGGCAAGAGTCTAAGAATATTCTTAGTTGATTCAACTGTTTTTGATGAAGAAGGAGAAAATAAAGGCATCAGACAAGCATTTATCAATGCTCAGATTCTAGAAGAAGAAGGAGAGGAGTGGGGTTTTGAAGAAGGTTGCCTAAGTATACCTGATATTAGGGAAGAAGTCATGAGACAGCCTAAGGTTACAATGAGGTATCAGACAGTAGATGGGGAAGAAAAAACGGAAGTATTTGAAGGTATGACAGCGAGAGTTATTCAGCATGAATACGACCATATAGAAGGCGTCCTATTTACCGATCATATTTCTGCTTTTAAAAGACAACTACTTAAGAGTAAACTGAACAATATCAGTAGAGGAAAAATCAACGTGAGATATCGTATGAAGTTTCCTAAACGTAAATAATGGGGAATTATCTCTCCATATTTAGACCTCTCAACATTCTTTTTATAGCACTTGCTCAGGGGCTATGTGCATATTTCTTGGATTTTTCGGCAGATCTAACGTCTATATTAGAAGGTGGAGTTCATTGGCTTGTCATAGGAACAGCTGCTTCAGCTGGATTTGGCTATTGGGTAAATGATTTCTTTGATCAAGAACGAGATTTTATCAATTCGCAGAAATCTTCTCCAATATCTAGTATTGACAACAATCTTGTAATAATTCATCTTCTCGCATTCATTTCAATAGCCTTATACGCAGGAAACATGTTAGGTGTTTGGTTTGTGTTGCTATTTAGTTTTTCCATCATTTTTTTGTTCTTGTATGCAAAATGGTTGAAAAATGTGGCCCTTCTTGGAAATATCATAGTTGCTACTCTTTGTTTTTTTAGTCTATACAGTACCTATGTTCTGTTTTCAGATATAGATTTTCTGTTGATACTTCATTTCTCCATTCTGGCAAGTTTTGTGACCTTGGCACGAGAGATGGTCAAAGATGCGGAAGATATTGAAGGAGATCAAGCGACGGGTGCTAAAACGATACCTATCCTAATGGGAACCAAAATTTTAAATATTGCTGTTTATCTCGTAATATTATTTTGCTTGACATTTATGGTGACTTCTCTGATGTCTCAAAAAGAGTATTTGTCTACGCCGTTGAACTATGTCTATTACGTCTATTGTGGATTGTTTATCTTACTTCCATTATATAAAAGTGCTGTAGACGTAAGATACGCGAAGGACAAGACGGAATACACGCGACTAAGTTTGTGGCTAAAATATGTCTTGTTTGTGGGTGTACTTTCTATCCTGTTTTTTTAATTTCGCGTGGATATGAAAGTGCTACTTGGTTCCAATTCTCCTCGTCGAAGTGAATTACTCACGCAGATGGGCTTTGCTTTTTCAAAGGTGAATATAGAATGTGAGGAGTCATATAAATCGATAGTTCCTCTAGATGAGGTCGCAGAATATTTAGCAAGGAAGAAGTCTAAGGCATATTATGGGCTGAAGGAGGATGAGTTGTTGGTCACGGCAGATACAACGGTGTTGTTTGATAGGGAAATTTTGAATAAACCAGAAAGTAAGGAAGAAGCTTTTATGATGCTCAAGAAGTTAAGTGGTAGAAGTCATAAAGTGATTACGGGGGTGTGCATCAGAACGCAAAACAAAACAGAGTCATTTAGTTCAGAAACTGAAGTGGTGTTTGAAAAAATCTCAGATGTCGACGTTGAGCACTATATAGAGAAGTATAATCCGTTGGATAAGGCCGGAGCATATGGCATACAGGAATGGTTTGGTATGACCCAAGTAAAGAGTATCAACGGTTGCTTTTATAATGTGGTCGGTTTGCCCTGTCACGAGCTCTACAAACGACTCAAAGAGAACTATGGCATCTAGATTCTTTTGTATTTCTATCCTTTGTTTTTTAATCTATCAGACAAAAGCTCAGGATGTAAAGAGCACCTGGTCAATTTCATCTGGATACGAGACCAATTATACGGGGAATAATTTCAGCATCCACTCAAACCACATTCTATTTGACAAGCACCATTTAGGATACGGCGTAAACTATAATACTTCAGACGGATTTAGCTTTAATCCTGTACTTGGGTTAGGACTTTCATATGGATATAAAGTGGTGGAATCTAGTAATTGGTCGGTACTTCTAGGTTTGGAGTATCGAAGACAAAAACCGCTAAAGATTGTAAACATTCAACTTATAAATTATACAACTACCGTAAAATATAGTCTGAGTGAAAAATGGCAATTGGAATCCAAGGTTGGTTATGGAGTTGCCGCAGAGCGAGCTGCTTCAGCGGGGAGTTTTGCTCAGTCCAATAATATCTCAGGTATGTTCTATTTCGGATGCGGATATCGACTATAATATATGTTTTGCCACTGCTCTGGTGCTGTTCTAAACCAGAAGCTCCTACAAGCACTGTGTTGCTCTATGGACATGGTGGAGCTGGATTTGACAATCTAAATTCACTTTATGCACCCAATTCTGTGGGTAGCATTGAACGTGGATTAGATTTTTATGACCTGGACGGTGTCGAAATTGATGTACAATTTACCAA
>JBMYYN010000283.1:0-3179 GCA_049609445.1 Bacteroidia bacterium
CGAGGTTGTCAATCTCCTCATATGGCATACTGGTAAGACTATCATAAACCTCTGTTTTCTTAAATTCTTTGTAGATTAAGAACATCATGTCTTTTTCCTGCTGCCAATCTAAAGATGGTCTTTCCTGGTAGTCTTTAAATTCCTGATTATTGTCCAAATCATTGAAGAATTGGTTTCTTGTAATAATCTTAAAAGTTTTGATGTCCTCTTGAGTAGGGTGGTATTTAAATTCAGAAGGGTCATGCTCAGAGGAAAGGTAATGACTTAGCTCTGGACCATAGCTCAAGACAGCCAAAAGGTTTTGTCCCATACCACGCATGGATTTTTTCACATTGGAAACAATCGTACTAGGGCGTGTATCTTCTTGACCAAATTCTCCGAAGAGTGCTTGAAAGGTCTTTATCCTGATTAGGCGTCTGTTTAACATTGAACAAAAAAATGAGCGGCAAACCTACATATTTTTTAGCGGTTGTTTAGTAGTTTTTTGTTCTATTTTATTTTTTCAAAAACGTGTATTTTGAAGACAGCATCGTTTAGGGTAATGATGTCTTTCTCAGGTAAAATGGAGTGAATTTTAACCCAATTTTCATCATTTTCTAATTGACTAAGAGGAATTCCTGATTCGTTAGGACCAAAATGACTATCCCAAATAATAATATCACCCTTTTTTGTGTACTGCATTGTACTTGCCCATAAGTCCAAGTGCTCGGTCTGACTATATGGGTCAATGTCTCCGATAATGGAGAAGTAGGGGTAGAGGTATATCTTCGTTCGGTCTTGGTATTCACTGGTTTTATACCAGTCTGCAAGCTTTGTATATTCTGCTTGCTCTTCAGATATAGCTAACGGATACTTATAAGCATAGTATCTGTACGGAACATATACTGCATTAATACAGACTATCAGTATCAAGATTGTCTGAATTGGCTTTGCAATTATGGGGAGGTGTTTTCTTAAGATATTGAGTAATACATTTATAGCGTATACGCAAGCAATGCTTGCGATGGGAGCTATGACTACCATCACTCGGACATATCCGCAAGAACCCATCATTCCCTGCCACCATATGAAGGAATGAGCAAGGAAATACAGAATAAATATGCTTAAAAGTAGAGCGATTTCAGTACGGTAAAATGGTTTCCTTGATTTTGCCCAATTTGCTGCATAAGCTATAGTACTTAACGCCAATAATCCGGATGTAATTAATCCAAATGTATAGTGACCTTGACGAACATAACTTAATAGACCTCCACTACCACAGACATTTCTCCCAGAAAGCTCAAAATTGATATAAGGATTTTGTGTTATCAACCAAAAAGGTTCTCCTTCTATAATCCATCCTAAAGTGTTGAATATTAAACTTCCTGCTAAGAGGAATATCAGTTTTTTGTAGTCATTTAAGACAACTATTAGGTATAGCCCTACTATGGCCATTACTATAAACCCTTCTGATCTAGCGTAGGGTAGTAGACCTGCGACTATCGTTCCAAGTGCGATCTTTTTATCTATAATCAAGTATACACTTAAAAGAACCATTAGAGCACAAAGAGGTTCCGTAAGCGATGAGATTGTATTGTCTAAAAAAATCGGGCTAAATAAGGTGAGTATAAAGGCTATAAACGCAAACCGCAACCGAAGTAACTTTGTGATTCTGTATGAAAGTACAGCACAAAGGATTAAAGAGATTACGTTCAAAACAACCATTCCAGTCAGTCCAAATTGAGCAAAAGGTGAAGCTAGAATATTGTACAATGGCTTACCCCATTGATCCAAGAAAAGTTTGGGATGACTCCACGTGTTTTTAGCAATCAGAAAGTGATTGTATGAATCCATACCACCTTCTAAGCCTGGTGATATATAATGAAGAAAAAGAAGAAAAGAAGCTACTCCTAAAGCTAGAGAAGCTAATAGATAGCTTTCAAACTTTTGGAAAAAAGACTTCATATGATTTAGTATGTTGACTGTACTTTCATTAGATCATCGATTCTCTTTTGAGCTAATATAGTAGCAGCTTTTTGAGTGTGCATGTCTTTCTCGTCTGCCAAGTCATATATGTTTAATGTCGTGTCATATATCTTCTCAGTATCTCTCATAGCATTCTCCTTATTGTATCCGATTACCTCAGAATAAACATTTATAAGGCCACCTGCGTTGATTAAGAAATCTGGAGCGTATAGCAATCCTTTTTTTCTAAGAAGAGTTCCATGTTCTTCTTCGTTAGCCAATTGGTTATTAGCTGCACCAGCTACTATATCACAATTTAGAGCGTTAATATTTTCGGTATTCAAGATAGCACCCAAAGCACAAGGAGCGAATATGTCCACATCTAATCCGTACATATCTTTTCCGTTCACAATTTGAGCATTATACTCAGCAGCCGCATGATTTAAGCTTGATTCGTTTATATCAGAAACAAAGATTTCAGCACCTTCTTTATGGACTAATTCTACTAAGTGCATACCAACTTTACCGATTCCTTGAATGGAAATTTTCTTTCCAGCCAGACTGTCTGTTCCATACGCTTTTTTGGCACTAGCTTTCATCCCCATATAAACACCATACGCTGTTACAGGGCTTGGGTCACCACCGCCACCCATGCTCTCAGGTAAACCAGCTACACTGTCAGTTTCCATATTTACATACTCCATGTCTTTAGTAGTTGTACCCACATCCTCAGCAGTTATGTATTTGCCATTTAAATTTTCTACAAATCTTCCAAACTTACGCATCAAGGCTTCAGATTTATGCTTATTAGCATCTCCTATGATTACCGCTTTAGCACCACCCAAATTCAATCCAGAAATGGCCGCTTTGTATGTCATACCTCTCGATAGTCTCAACACGTCATTAAGAGCTTCACCTTCTGTGGCGTAGTTCCACATACGAGTACCTCCTAGACCAGGTCCTAGTACTGTATTATGAATAGCGATTATAGCTTTCAAACCAGTATCGTTGTCATTACAAAACACTATCTGCTCATGGTTTGTTGTACTTACTTCAGCAAAAAGATTAAGATCTGTATCGAATGATTTCATGCTAGCTGTGCTCATTTATATATGTTATTATAAGGTTAAATTTGTTCTTAATATTGCTGCAAAAGTAAAATTTATTTTAACTTGATTAATACCTCATATTGAAAGACTTATTATCACTCAAAAAGTATCTAAGAAATTATAAGC
>JBMYYN010000284.1:0-3177 GCA_049609445.1 Bacteroidia bacterium
GAAAAATTTCCTTTCGGGGGGAATTTGGAACGAGCAAATGAAGAGCTTAGCACTACTTCTCGAGAGGACTACCCGGTACTTCTCCAACAGTGTGCAGAGGATTTTTATGCTGACTCTACCGAAGACGAACGTCTTGAACTAATCAACTTTGCTCTCAAAGTACTTCTAGCAGATGAAGTAGTAGATGAATCTGAAAACAAACTATTGAACACATTATATCAGTACTGGGACATCAATTAAACCTTATGAATACACCATTTAAAATAGTAGCCATCCTATTCGTTTTTTTAGCAAGTTCTTGTGGAAAATACCCAGAAGGACCTAAACTATCTTTAAGCACAAAACAGAAAAGACTCGTCGGTGAATGGAAAGTACAATCTGTAAATGGCGTGGATGTAGAAGAGAGTGTCGTCTTTGAATTTGACTCAGACGGAGACCACCGAGTTTTTGATGATGGATTTTATTACGTGGGGTTTGACAACAAAACGCACTCAGGAACGTGGGATTGGGAAGACAAAAAAGCAAATATCTTCTTAGACTACGACTATATAATTGCTGATTATGAAATACAAATCAAGAAACTATCGAAAGATGAATTTTGGTTTGATGATATCAATAACGAATTAGTTAAATGCACCAAACAATAAACCTTTTATGAAAAATTTTAAAACACTTATCGCAGTTCTAACACTTTCAGTTTTAGCAACAAGCTGTACGACTACTAAGCAAAATATAAAAGAAGCTAATGTCCGCGTGGAATTTCAAAAAGAAGATTTTGAATTGACCAAGCAAGTATCTGGAGAAGCTACTGTGACAAGGATATTAACTGTAGACTGGGAAAGACTCAAGGACAAAGAAATAGGTGAAGTGAACAATGGACTAGTGCCGATTTCTCTTTCTTCTATACCTGTGATAGGAGAATACGTGAGCACCACAGCAAACAATTATGCTTTGTACAAACTATTGGAAGCTAATCCAGGGTATGATGTAGTTATCTATCCGCAGTTTCACGTGGTAGAAAAGAAACCCATCTTGGGCATCGGACTCTTCAAAACAGTAACCACTGTGACCGTAAAAGCTAGACTCGCCAAGCTAAAACCTTAAATCGAGAACCTCATACATAAAAAAAGCCTGATAGGATTTCTATCAGGCTTTTTTGGTAATCAGGAATCTCTCCTATCTATAAATCGAACTTTATACCTTGAGCCAATGGAAGAGATTTTCCATAATTGATGGTATTGGTCTGTCTACGCATGTAAGCTTTCCAAGCATCTGAGCCACTCTCACGACCTCCACCTGTCTCTTTCTCTCCGCCAAACGCACCACCTATCTCTGCACCGCTGGTTCCAATATTTACATTAGCTATACCACAGTCACTTCCTACCGAACTCAAGAACTTCTCTGCTTCTAACAGATTATCTGTAAAAATAGCAGAACTCAATCCTTGCTTCACATCATTTTGCATCAATATCGCCTCATCTAAGGTTTTGAAAGGTATCAAATATACGATTGGAGCAAATGTCTCTTCTTGCACTATATCAAAATGATTCTGAGCTACCGCAATACAAGGTTTCACATAACAACCACTTTCATATCCTTCTCCAGAGAGCACTTCGCCACCTACGAGAACTTCTCCCCCTTCTTCTTCTACAGCCTTTACTGCTTTTTCAAAAGCATTGACCGCATCTACATCTATAAGTGGACCAACATGATTATTCTCATCCAATGGATTTCCTATTTTTACTTGCGAATACGCATTTACCAGTTTGGTTTTAAAATCTTCGAACACACTCTCCTGGATAAGAAGTCTTCTGGTACTTGTACATCTTTGACCGGCCGTACCCACACACCCAAACACAGCCGCCATAAGTGCATTCTCCAAGTTTGCGTTTTCAGTTATAATCACTGCATTGTTTCCTCCAAGTTCTAAAAGAGAATTTCCTAATCTTGCTCCTACCACTTGGCTCACTCTTCGTCCCATTCGCGTACTACCTGTGGCACTCACTAAAGGGATTCTCTTATCCTTAGCCATATTCTCCCCTATTCTATAATCTCCAATTACTAGGTTAAATAACCCTTCAGGAAGGTCATTTTCAATAATCACCTCTTTCATAAGCTGATGGCAAGCTATAGCAGTCAATGGAGTTTTTTCGGATGGCTTCCATACGCTTACGTCTCCACATACTGCAGCAATCATACTATTCCACGCCCACACAGCTACTGGAAAATTAAAAGCAGATATGATCCCAACAATACCTACAGGATGCCACTGCTCGTACATACGGTGATCTGGTCGCTCGCTATGCATGGTTAGTCCATACAACTGGCGGCTCAGACCCACAGCAAAGTCGCATATATCTATCATCTCTTGAACCTCACCGAGTCCTTCCTGATAGCTCTTACCCATTTCTAGGCTTACTAACTTTCCTAAATCTTTCTTTCTAAGACGGAGCTTCACACCATACTTACGTACAATATCACCTCTCTCTGGAGCAGGAACTTTTTTCCAATATTCAAAAGCTTCTTGGGCCTTTTTTATAACGTGCTCATATTCACTTTGGCTAGCATACACTACTTCTCCAAGTTTTGCCCCATCTACCGGGGAATAGACTTCCTTGGTCTCTGTGCCTAGAGATGTAATCCATTCACGTCCTGTACATATGCTTTCGTTTTTCTCCTTTACCCCTAGGTCGAATAGTAATTCGTCAGTTGTTTTTGCCATTATTATCTACTTTATAAGCAACGAAGATAGTTGATAAACACCAAGGCAAAAAGGACAATTTCAAATGGATTAGTTCGATTAAAAATCATCTTTAGCGTGCTACTATTTATTAGATTTGCTCGAATATGAAAAACTTTTTCACCCTACTATTCTTTTCACTTTTTGTCGTGTTCAGTGCCAATGCTCAAAAAGTAAAAAAAGTCACTGAACGACACAGTGGTAAGGTGAATTCTAAAGAGGAATACTTCGTCATCAAAAGAGGCAAACACAAAGGAAAAAGACATGGATTATATACTCTTTCCAATTTTGATATTGACATATCTGGAAACTATCATCTTGGCGAAAGAGATGGAATATGGTTCTTTTATAGTGAAGGAGTAAAACGGTTTTATACTCTAGGTAGGTTCGACAGCACTAGACTAATCCAAAAGGATGTAGAGAATTTTTACATGAGT
>JBMYYN010000285.1:0-3158 GCA_049609445.1 Bacteroidia bacterium
GATTGTTCTTATACTGACCAAAGGATTGCTGGACGAAAAAGAGTCCAAGAATTAGCAATATTAGCTTGGACATTTGTTGTGATTTAATTGACATCTATACTCTGTTTTAGTGAGTTAAATTTTGGTGTGGCAAAAATACTTTCTTAATTGAATTAACGAAATAGACTTGAAGCAAATAATTAACATTGAATATTTTTAGATTCTGTATAAATAGATTTGACTATGAAAGCCTTATATAAAACAAAAAGAGGGAACTACCCCTCTTTTTTAAACCAAAAACTAAAACTGAAATATTGATAACACGCACAGATAGTGGTGTTATTAATACTACAAAGTTAAATTGAATAAAAATCTAAATGTGTCACGACCTAGTCATAACAAAATCACCATTTCGTCAATCACGAAATGAGGGATGTGTATATCTCTTGGTATTTTTTTATCAACTCCGAACTTTCAAATCGAGCCAATTGGCTGCTGACTTTAGATTCTTTGGCCTGACGATGTTGTTCAGAAAGCAAATTCATTATTGCTCTTGTGATACTGCTGGTGTCCAATGGATTAAAATACTCTGCAGCATCTCCGCCTACTTCAGGCATACTACTTACGTCCGAAGTAGCCACAGTTTTTCCATGTTGGAATGCTTCTAATATTGGAATACCAAATCCTTCAAATAGAGATGGGTAAATACAGAATAGTGAACCTGAGTACAACTCAGCTAGTTTTTCTGCACTTACGTTTGTCATAATCTCAATGTTTGGCTGGTTGGCAGTTTTCTCTTCTATGAGTTTGGAGGTGTCACCTCTAGCACCTGCTAAGATGAGTTTAGTTTCAGTATTGATAGATAAATATGCATCAACAAGTCGTGCAATGTTTTTCCGTTTATTGAAGCTGCTCACACAAAGGATGTACTCCTTATTTGATATTGGTTTCTTAATTTCTGGAATAGAAGGAAGACTTAGAGGGATTACTTTAATCTTATCATGGTCTGTATTGAAGAAATGAGTAATATCCTGTTTCGTAGCCTCACTCGGAGTGATTATGATATCTGCATTTTTTTGAGCGTAATCAAGCTTGTAATGGTAAATCAGTCTGTCAATCCACTTATAGTTCTCAGGGTATCTCTTATTGATAAGGTCGTGTATAGTGACGACCGTTTTAATCTCCAATTTGTGAATACCAAAAGGGAGTTCATTGCTTAAGCCGTGGTATATTTCTATACCATCTCGTTTTAGATCGGTTTTGATACCAATCATCCTCCAAACAGATGACAGATATTGCCATAATCCTGAAGGACTTTTAGCTTGAAACTTGGTTTGTGTCTGTTGCTCCTTTGGATGGTAGAGTAACAGAGAAGAATTTTGAATTGATGCTAAGTTATCTATCAACCACCTGGAGTAGTTGCCTAATCCGGTTGTGTTGTTAAAATAACGTTTAGCATCAAATCCTATTTTCATTTAGACTGCAACATTAAAGTCACGTAGTACATCATTTAGAGATGTCTTTTTATCTGTAGATTCTTTTCTTGTCCCTATGATTAGAGCACAATTTACACCGTATGATCCCGCTGGAAATTCTTTTTGAATGCTACCAGGAATTACAACGGATCTTGCTGGTACACGACCTTTGTAGACCACTGGCTCATCACCTGAGACATCAATTATCTTGGTACTCATAGTGAGCGTCACACCAGCACCGATTACAGCTTCTGATTCAACATGCACACCTTCTACGATGATACATCTGCTTCCAATGAAACAATTATCCTCAATAATTACAGGAGCTGCTTGCACCGGTTCTAACACACCGCCTATTCCAACTCCACCACTTAGGTGTACATTCTTACCAATTTGGGCACAGCTACCTACTGTGGCCCATGTATCTACCATGGTTCCACTGTCTACGTATGCCCCTATGTTTACATAGCTCGGCATCATAACTACGCCTTTTGCTAAGTGTGCTCCATATCTTGCTACAGCATGTGGCACTACTCTAACACCTTGAGAAGCGTAATCTTTTTTGAGTTCCATCTTGTCGTGAAATTCAAAAGGACCTACCTCTATAGTTTCCATTTTCTGGATAGGGAAATAAAGTATGACTGCTTTTTTAACCCAGTCATTGACTTGCCATCCATTTTCAGTTGGTTCTGCACATCGAAGTTGTCCTTTATCTACACGTTCGATTATTTCTCTAATTGCTGCTTGAACATCTTCTTTTTCAAGTAAACTTCGGTCTTCCCAAGCTTGTAAGGCAATATTTTTTAAATCAGTCATTTATTCATTTTAAGTATTTGTTGTTCCTGGAATTACTATTAAGATCTCGATAAAAGTCTCAACTTAATGTAACACTCATTTTTCCATCCACTTCTCTATAAGAAATATGTTCTTTTAGAGTTGTAGCCATTGAGATGCCAACGTAGTTTGCCTGGATAGGGAATTTGTGATGATCTCTATTGGCAAGTACAGCTGTTTTGACACTCTTTGGCCCATGTTTTAGAACTTCCATAAATGCAGCAGCCATAGTAGTTCCTGAATTTAGAACATCGTCTATGAGTATAACCGAGTTGCCCCCAATAATATCAGAATTCTTTAACTCAATTTTGGAAGAAAGTGCATCTAATTTGTCTAATTCAATTCGTAGAATTTGTATCTCCTTTGTACTAAATTTTTCTAGTCTGCTTTTGATCTTTTGAGCTACGTCTGAACCTCTATCTACTAACCCCACAAGTACAATGGAAGAATCCTCATGATGGTGTTCCAAAATTTGCCACGCTATTCTATCAAGCTTCAGTGCAATGGCTTCGTGCGATAGTATAAGTGTTTCAGACATGTTTTTTAAATTTTAAAAGGAACGACTCCTTGATTTCTTATTTCTAATATAGCAGAATGGATTTCTAATGTTTGTTCTATAAGAGATCGTACTCCGTCATTGTACAATATCCAATCAGCCTTTCTCATTCGTTCACGGTCTGTGGTTTGATTTTGAATCCGTTTTAGAATGTCCTCCCGTTTCACATGGTCACGCTTCATTATACGTTCTATTCGTGTTTCGATGGGACTATTTACTACAATTACTTTGTGAAGACTCTTATAGCTCTCACTTTCAAACAGTAAAGCTGCTTCTTTTAGCGAGTAAGGCTCTTCTTTATGTTGTGATACCCA
>JBMYYN010000286.1:0-3147 GCA_049609445.1 Bacteroidia bacterium
GGCGGAGCTCTTTTCAATAGAAGATACGGAGGAGGGATTTATAACAACAATTCTTCACCTACAATCACAAATTGTATAATTACGGAAAACTCCGCCGTATACGGTGGTGGAATGCGAAACTCAACCAGTTCACCGTCCATATCGCATTGCATGTTTGAGTCTAATACGGCTTCAATTAATGCTGGTGGAGTAAATAATTACAACACTTCAATTCCTATTTTTAGTAACTGTGATTTTGTCTCAAATACGGCAAATAATGGTGGAGCATCTTATAACAATATAAGTGATCCTATTTTTGATTCGTGTACATTTATATCCAATACTGCTTCGATAGATGGAGGAGCTTTAAACTTTACTGGAGGAGCAGAGACCACATTAAGTCATTGCATTTTCGAATCCAATACAGCCAATCAGGACGGCGGAGCAATTGAATTTGCTGAAGACAATCAGATAATAAAATCTTGTGTTTTTATGAATGATACTGCTTCAGACGATGGAGGAGCAATTATGAATGTGAGAGCAGACATTCAGATTGAAAACACCCTCTTTGTAGCCAACGATGCAGGAGACGACGGAGGAGGACTATACAGCAGTGGTGGAGGAGCCAATACGGAGATCGTCAATTGTACTTTTTACAAGAATAGTTGTGACGGTGTAGGAGGAGCACTCAGAAGAAATAATGGGAGTTGTTCAGTATATAATAGTATTTTTTGGGGAAATCTAAACAGTGGTAATGACGATGTCGCCCATGCAGACATCTCAGGCACACATACGATTTCATATTGTCTGACTCAGAAAAATAGTAGTTATAGCTCGGGTACTGGCATCATAAATAATGTCTATCCGGGGTTTTACTCTCCTTCAGATATAAAAGGGTTAGATGATAAGTGGTTCACTAGTGATGACGGATTGACTTTAAAGAAAAATGCGATTTCCATAAATGCTGGTGATACTTCCCAAGCATTAAATGGCACGACCTATTTAAATGGCATGCCCTATGATTTGACAACGCAAAATCGAATTTATGACAGCTTGGTAGATTTGGGGGCCTACGAATGGAAACCATACTGTGATACTGCATTGACCCATTATTTTGTAAACGGAAGTATTGCTGAGTCAGGAGATGGTTCGTCGTGGGAAAAAGCACACAAGGATTTACAGCGGACGATAAACTCTGCGGATTCTGGAGACGTGATTTGGGTCGCGGATGGTATATACTATCCTATTTCTAGTCCTTTTGACTCTAACTTCAGAAGACTGAATAGCTTTTATATAGATGAAGATATATCCTTATATGGTGGATTTGCAGGTACAGAAACTGAACTTGCTGAAAGAGAAATGAGTTCTAGTGAGACAAGATTGAGTGGAGATATAGGAGTAGCTGATGATAGCTCTGATAATTGTTTTCATGTATTGGTTACTAAAAATTTATCAAATGCTGCAGTCATAGATGGATTTACGATACATAGAGGAAATGCTGATTCGTTTACGATTGGAGTTTGGGGAGGTGATACCATGTACAGTTCGTATGGAGGTGGAATGCTAAATGTTAGCTCATCTCCTAACTTAAGAAATCTAATACTAGTTGAGAATCTTGCAGTTTGGGGAGGTGGAATATCTAATACCGCGTCGTCACCAATCATTGAGAATTCTGTATTTGTTGGGAACACTGTATCATTTGTAGGAGGAGGAATGTATAATCAACTATCGTCTATTCCGGATATTTATAATAGTTCGTTTATCAATAATAACACTACTTTGCGTTTTCGTCCTGGTCCAGCGATAGGAGGGTCTGGTTCTCAAGTGAACCTGACTAACAGTATTTTCATAGGTAATAAAAGTGGTAATTCTAAAGCAGATATTCAAGGATCAGTAAATACTAAAGTCAATAATGCTGTTGATGTTAGTAGCAGTTCAGCTAGAGGGGGATCAGGTAAGTATATCAGCTATGTAGCTCCGTACGATGAGCTTTTTGTTGACTATAACGACTTGATTGGTCCTGACAACAAATGGGGTACTGCTGATGATGGGCTTACACTTCTCTCGAATAGTATACTTTCAGGTGCAGGATCTACTACGGTTTCCCTCGAGACCGATGTAGCTGGATCAAATAGGCCAAGAAACCCAAGCATCGGAGCCTATGAGTACAGAGGATGTGGAGGGACATCTATACCTATCACAGGAGATTCTACCTATACATCTTCGCAAGTGAGTGTAGATAATAATGGCTGGTCGCACTATTGTACAGATAGTGGGGAGCTTTTGCTTAGCCTGCACATAGGAAGTAGCGGAACCATCATAGATTCCAATCAAGTAGAGCTGAAATTAGGAGCTAGAACTACCTATGGATACTTAGGTGCAGATGGTGGCATGATAAATACAGGAGATAAAGGATACCAGATGATAGACCGCCGATGGAATGTAACTCCAACCACACAGCCTACACAAGGCCACGTGGGTGTTAGGTACTACTTTACCGACCAAGAGTTTAGAGATGTACAGGATTCACTTCTTGTACATGGACCCAATCAAGATTCAACTTTCAAGTCTACACTTAGCCTCATCACGGAGATGAGTATGTACAAGGATACCTCAGCTTCTGGTACTTCATTCGCAGATCCGCATAGTGTATTGGGTATTATTCTAACGCACGGTACTAGTGCAAGTGAAACAGCTTGGAAAGACAGTACACTTGCCTCAGGAGATTATGTCGCACGGTTCTTAGTATCTTCTTTCTCTGGTGGCGGCGGTGGCGGCGGTGGCGGTGGCGGTGGAGCATCTGCTTCCTTGCCAGTGGAGCTTCTCTTATTTGAAGCGTCTTCAGTGAGAAATTACCAAGCTCAACTAACTTGGGTAACCGCTCGTGAGACCAACAACAGCCATTTTGAGATATTGCGTAGCTATGATGGTGAACATTATGAGCATTTAGGAACTGTCGCTGGAAGTGGCACTACTTCAGAGATAGTTGAGTATGACTTTGTGGATGAAACTATACTGCGTACTGAGAATGTCGTGTTCTATCGTCTCCGTCAAGTGGATTACAATGGTGATTCAGAGCTTTCGGATATTAGAAGGGTAAACTTCAAAGAGAACAGCATAACCAAAGATATTTTAGCATATCCTAATCCGACAAGGGGAGATGTATAT
>JBMYYN010000287.1:0-3142 GCA_049609445.1 Bacteroidia bacterium
ATTCTATTGATCTAGAGGATTACTTTTTAAGTGATGATGGTGGGAATATTGAAAAATGGAATTTCCCTAAAATGTATTTACAGTCTAATTCACATTTGATTGTTTTTGCCTCAGGAAAAAATAGAGTGAGCACTGTATCTCCATTGCATACAAACTTTAAAATTAAAGCTTCAGGAGAGAAGTTAATTTTGAGTAGAAATAACAAGAAGGTTCAAGAGATAAACGCCGTTAATCTTTTAGTCAATTACAGTTTTGGACTTTATCCTGATGGTGGAACAGATTATTTCATTTTTGATCAGGCGACCCCGGCTCAATCGAACGATACAAGTCACTTGGATTTTTCGTTTATAGGGTTTTCTCATAGAGGCGGGATATATGACCAATCATTCGATCTAAACATAACGACCACAGATCCCAAGAGTGTGATCAGATATACTATTGATGGCTCAGTGCCTGTTGATACTTCTGCAATATGGAATTCAAGTCAATTTATAGATAGCTCGTTTCTCTCGGATAAGAATGTTAGTGAGATTCTAATGTCTCCTGTGGACGTGTACCACAGACCTGTAGGATCACTACCCAAAGCGGTAGTTATACGAGCAGCATCCTTTAATTCCAAAAATAAAATCAACAGCGAGATTAAGTCTCAGAGTTATTTTATAAAAAGTCTAGTACAGTATGACTTAGAAATACCAGTAGTTTCAATATCTGCTAATCATCGTGATTTATTCAATGACACAGTTGGGTTATTTGTTCCGGGTATTCACTATGATCAGAATAACTTAAATACGTCAGGAAACTATTATGAAGGTGGGCCATGGTGGGAGAGAGAGATAAATGTGGAGTACTATGAAGCTGGCAAAAAGGACAAATTGAATCAACGGTGTGCTATGAGGTTGCACGGCAGCGGAAGTCGAAAACCTCCTCAAAAGGCACTTAGACTTTATGCCAGAGGAGAACTGGGTAAAGACTCTTTCAATATTAGGTTGTTTGATGACAAGCCATTTACGGGATTCAAAAGGTTAATACTGAAGCCATACTATGCTTCTTGGAGTCAAGCTGGTATCACTGATTACCTTAGCAGTATGTATGCCAGTGAGCTAAATTTGGATTACTTGGCTTCTAAACCAGTCAATCTGTATATCAATGGTGAGTATTGGGGAATATACTTCTTGCATGAGCGTATAGATGAGAGATATCTTGAGCAGAATCATGGAGTTAATGGAGAAGATATTGATCTTATTGAGAGTTGGCAGGGCTTGATATCTGAAGGTGAAAGTGATAATTGGAAAGCGTTATACAAGTATATTGGAGACCATAGTATGTCCGTAGATAGCTCTTATGCTAGGGTTCAAAATTGGATGGATATTGACAATTTTATCGATTATCAATTGGTGGAAATGTTTGTGGCAAACTACGATTGGCCGGGAAACAACATGAAGTGCTGGCGTGAGAGAAAACAAGGTGCAAAGTGGAGATGGATATTTTTTGATGGTGATGGTGCTATGCAGAACTATACAATAGATGGTTTTGATCACGCTATGGATTCTATTCGAACAGGATGGCCTACCAATCCTGAGTCTACTTTATTTTTACGAAAGCTAATCAAGAATCCTACATTCTATTCTAAGTTTCAAAAACGCTTTGAGGAACTGAGTAACACCACGTTTCGATATTCCAACACCTTGCCGCAGCTTAATGCCGTTGTAAACAGGTTAGAAGGGAGTATGATGAATCAAATCAATCGCTTTGGAAAGCCTATGTCATATGCGGTCTATCAAGAGAATCTCGATTTTCTAGACTTATTTTTACGAGAAAGACCTTGTGTTATGGTGAGTAAGGCAGTAGAACATTTTGATTTACAATATGAAGTATATGACTGCCTTGGCGTTGGATTTGACAAGAATTGGATTAAAGTATATCCAAACCCAGTCCTAAGTAAATTTGATCTGGTGTGGAATTCTGAATATGCAGGAGAAGGAAGTCTCATTATTTCAAACCTGATGGGACAACAAGTAGTCAATGAAAAAGTTAATCTAGTGACAGGAAGCAACAGACATAGGGGAGATGTGACAGGTTTACAAGAAGGTATGTATATTATTACTATTAAAAACAGTCAATCCGTCCTTTCTCAGAAAATAGTTGTTAGGAAGTAAATTAGCTAATATCTAGCTGATGTTTGTCCAATAATCCTGCAAGACCTTGAACTGAAAACTTTGCTCCTTTGAGTTGATTTATTTCTGGATCAAGATTATAGTTTCTACTTGAACGAAAATCACACTTGCTTAATTCCGTTCTTTCGAAAGTTGCACCATAGAGGTCACAGTTGTCAAATGAAGAAGCAGTTAATTTAGATTCGACAAAATCTACTTCGCGTAAAGAACATCCATCGAAGCTTGTATTGGGAATTTTAAGCAGGTAGAACGATGCGTAATCAAGAGTGCAATTGGAGAAGTTTAGTTCTAAAAGGAAAGGATTTGAATTTGAAAAATGAACTCCAAGTAGCTTACAGTCAGTAAATTCTACGTTTTTAAATGCTGTGTTTTTTATTTTGCAATTTGTAAGATTGCAATCAAAGAATTGACACTCTTCGAAACATATGTCACGGAGATCTAGTTCAGAAAAATCGCAGTTTAGAAAAGAACATTGTTCATATTCTTGGTCAAGAGTTTCCTGTGTTAATTTTTGATTTTCAATGCATGAATCGTACATCAAAGCTAGCTACTTAGAAATTTTTATAGCGTGTTTTGCCATAGGAATCAGAAGATCGGGATTAGTTACAACTTCTTCTGAAATAGAATAGTATGGCATTCTGCTATGTTGCTCTCCACCTGCATTTATAAAATCAGCTTTATTATCATCATTAGCTTTCAGAAAGCAGTTTCCTTTTGAATCTATGAGTCCAAACATCTTACCATCGTGAAATACACCATTCCCCCCGAACATTTTCTTAGTTGTTATTCCGTCTAAGGAGGAAAGCTTTTCTTTTAAGAGTTCAGCCATCTGATTAGATAGCTCTGTGTTTTTAACACCTTTAAGTCCCATTTGTGCAAGTTAATTATTCTGGTTCTATTGTGGAAACTTTAAACTCCATTAGACTTGCTATATTCTGTGCTCTAGCCTTCATGGTATGAGCATTTAT
>JBMYYN010000288.1:0-3141 GCA_049609445.1 Bacteroidia bacterium
TTTTTATTTGTTCAATAAAGGTCTTGAACAAAACATCTATTATATCCTATTAATTAGCGGACTGGCACTACTCATCAAAACTTCATCAGGAATATATTTCATTAGTTTCATGTCGGTGTATTTTTTAAGATACTGGAACAAATGGAATAAAAAACTAATCCTAAGTGGGATGCTCTTTCTTATAATCGGCGGAGGAATTGCCTATTACGACTACTTCCTGGTGAATATGCGGAATGTAGAGTTTAATTCATACGTGTTTCTAAGTGGCACAATGCCGACTAAGTCATGGGCTGAGTTCGTTCAAATAATTGATACCGCAAAGCGATTTACGGATGAATACTTTAACCTTTCTCAAAGGGTTTGTATGCTCTTAATCATAATAGTCGGTCTGTTCAGAATAAAGAAAATCAATCGGAAGAATCCCCATACTCAAATGGCCATTCTTGTCCTATTAGGCCTCCTATCAATACTTATCCTTTTCGGTGTTCAGTATATGAACCATGATTATTATGTTATCGGTACATTCATGCCACTAATCATCTATTTCTGGATCAAAAGCATCGGAGCAGTATCAGAATATATCCACCCTCGTACGCTTATGATTCTTGCAGCATTTTTTGCTCTCTCTTCATTTTCACTTGGAAATCAACGGTACTTCAATAGAATGAGTGAAGTCGTATGGATAAACGACTATCCAGAATATTATGAAAGAAACTGGCTTGTTGATGCAGACAAAAAAATAGATCCCTTTGTACCAAAAGATGCATTGGTATTCTCAGTGTATTCTATGGAACCAAATTTTGCGTTGGTCTACCTCAATAGAAAAGGAGCTACGTTCAATATGGAAGAACTAAAACGCGAACAAAGCCCTTTCACGCATTACCTGAGATACTTGGATGCAGAATACGTGGTTTGTTACAGAAGATTTGTAAATATGTTTGGTGAAGATCAACCGGATTTTGTGAAGAATGCCAAAGTCCTTTATTCTGACAACGATTTCACTTTATATCAAAAAGATGGACATAGAACACCTTAGAGAATATTGCATTCAAAAACCAAATACGACAGAGGAGACTCCTTTTGGTCCAGACACTTTAGTGTACAAGGTTCATGGAAAAATGTTTTGTCTGTTCAGTATTGACAACTTCGTATCTGTAAACTTGAAATGTGACCCTGATAAAGCTCCTGAAATGAGAGCAAATTACATAGGAATCGAACCTGGTTTTCATATGAACAAGAAACACTGGAATACAGTTAGACTCTTTACAGATGTACAGGATGGTATGATTTTAAAAATGGTGGATGAAAGCTACAAATTGGTTATCAAAACCTTACCTAAGAAACTCCGAGAAGAAGCCCTTAAGGACATAGAGTAAAAGCCTCTTAGCTAAACTCCGCCATGTACATTCCGTCAGCCTTTTGTTTGATTCCGTCAAACAAAATTTCTTGAGTCATCTTCAACTCGGTATTCTCTTCTATCCACTCTCTTACTTCTTGATTTTCACGAGTAAAGACAGAACATGTGATATAGTATAACTTTCCTCCTTTTGCTAAAAAGGGAATTGCATTTTTGACGATATCCTTTTGACGCTGAACGTACTTCTCTAATTTATCATAAGCAAATCGAGTAAAGTGTTCTGGTGTTCTAAACCAGGTTCCGCTACCCGTACAAGGGACATCAGCGATAATGACATCAAAGTAGCCCTGATCCACTTTCATCCCTTTAAACTGCAGCTGTGCAAGCGGCTTACTTAAATCTGCAATACCATAATGGGCATCGTAATGCATAGAATTAAATCTTGATTTAGCGTTTTCAAGTATTCCAGGACGTACATCCGTCAGATAAAAATCAGCTCTATGCTCTGAACTTAAATTCAGTGACTTCCCTCCTGCCCCTGAGCAGACATCCCACACACGTGAATTGTCATTTATATCCATTCGACTGCAAATGAACTGTGATGATAAGTCTTGCACTTGAGTAGTAGCATCTAGAGTTTGGTTTATGGCCAATTCTCTAGCACCCGTCACACCAAGATTTCGTAGTTCATCATCTGTATGATCTTTAGCCCAGTTTCTAGGCCTAAACTTGAGGTTGGCAGCATAGTTATAATGCTCAAAATCAGACATCAAGACACCAGATGGATAGAACTCAATTCTTCGACCTGTAGCCTGCTCTATGAAATCAAAACTAGAATCTTGATCAAAAAAACCTTCGCTTAGTCTATATACATACCCTAACTCCTCACTCTGTTTATTCCAATACTCCTCTGAGTCAAAATCAATTAACAATCCGCTTAACAAGAGCCCTTCTTCTAAGGACATCTCTGAAAACGTAAGTCCACATCTTAGATAAGTATAACATATCTCTGAAATGGCTTTTCTATCCTTCGAACCATACTTCTTATTTAGCTTAAAAAAATTCTTAGCTGCAATATGAAATGGCTCAGGATATCTATACTGATTCAGAAGGCTGAGAGCACTTGCAAATCTAGACCTATAATATCTCAATGATTTTGATTAATCTAATAGTAATAATTCCTTCTCTCGAAGTTGAAAGATGTGTAAACTCTTGTTATGGAAACAGCTTGGTGTTCGTTTAAATGTAAAATTGGAGTTTGCGTAGGACAATGACTTCCCTTCCAAGAACAACGGGAAGTGCTCTCCAAAAGCATCCAAAGACTCACAAGCAAACATCATTTGGTCATAGCCATCGTACGTATACCAACTTGGAAAACCTTTAAATGCCTCTTTATACGCCTCATACACCGTTGACGATTCAGGATTTGCTACATATGCTTTATTAGAAGATAAAAATGTAATCTTCAACCTTTCCAATTGACTATAATCGATGTTAGAAAAATCCATCCATTTGCTAGGTCCCACAAGAGTTACATTTTCAGCTTCTTTTAACAAACCCACCACCGCATTAGTCATACTTGATCTAGTCTCTCCAGTATGGAGCACTACTGTTTTACCTTCTCCTAAATGTTTAGACCAACTCAACAACTTGGAATATGCTACTTTTTCAAAGTTGATGTTTTGAGCAATGCACTCATCCACTAGTGCCTTTCCAAAACCTCTGTCGTATCGTTTACCATCACGTATGATTAGTAACTTTTCGTCCTTATGATACTCTTTAAA
>JBMYYN010000289.1:0-3107 GCA_049609445.1 Bacteroidia bacterium
CCGTTAGACTTCGCGTTAGCACTCATCTCGGTCAGGTTTGGAGTATGAACAGTATCACCACCTCCCACTAGTTCATCTGATCGATCGGTAAAGAAATTACCCATGATTAGACGAGAGCGGAAGAAATCGTTGATTCGTTCACCCCAAACTTGAGGAATCATTACATCAAGATCACCGGATGCACCAGTGAAATGTCCTGTACCTAAAGCCATGTTAGTTTAGAGGCAAATCTGTATTCAGTTTTTAATGAGCTGTTTGAGACGTACCTCGGTTAAGAAACGCTCTTCTTCCAGAGTTCCTTGTGCTCATCTTTAGACAAGCCAGGAGTATTAAAGTCTTTCTTCTTCCGTGAAGTTCGAGACCCATTTGAAGCACTTAGCTGCGCTTCGGCTTTCTTAGCTTCATTTTCTTTAGCTATTTTCCAAGCTGCGAAAATGTCAGTTTCTACTGCTTCTAGTAGTGAAACTCCCTCAAGCTCTGCTATCTTAGCTGCTTTATCCAGCTCTTCAAGTTTTAGGCCTTGAGCCACTAAGTAACCTTCTTCTCTGGTCAGAGAGTTGGGTTGTTTAATAGTCTCAGGTTTAGTTTTAGTATTGTCCGAGGATTTATACTGTGCTAATTCCTCTTCAAGTTTCTTAGCCTTATCATTGACTTCCTTGAATCGGTTGTAAGGAATCGAACGAGACTCGCTCTCTTCCTCATCTGTAGAATCCTGATCTTCTACATCTTCTGACTCAGTTGACGACTCTAAGTCTGGATTTACGTCGTGATTTTCTTCGTTAGACATTTTTACGTCTTTAGTGACTAATAAGTGGGAGGCAGTTTAACGACTTACCAAAGGTCGAAATACTACCGAGACCGATTCAGATTCTTTTTAGGCTCTTTAGGGGAGAACTCTGCTTCCATTTGACTAAATGCGGCATTAATTACATCTCGTGCCGGTTTATACGCCTCAGTATTTTCTCCTTGATAGACGGCTTTTAGTGCTTTGTCGTTAAATACCGCCAGAATGTACTCTCTAACAGCGTTTCTTGTATGAGTGTCGTTGTAAAATGTAGCTACTAGGTTTTTCATACTGCTGGTTCTACTACTTCTTCATTTGCGAGCTGGTTAAGAACATTTGATTCTAATATCTGCCCTCCTGCCATCATGGGTTGCGAGTTAGTCTGCTCTAGTTGTATGGGAGATATGCCGATTCCAGAAAGCTCTACTGCTTTAGAGAACAATCGAGACATAACTGGATCCTGTAATATAGTGAACTGTCCAGTGTTTGGATCGTAAGTTGACGAGACGATGTTCAACATGTTGGAGATCGACTCAAACACAGCCGCTTTATTGATTTGTTCTCCGGTAGTTATTACAGAAACTTTGGCCTTTACTTCTTTGTAGTAGTCTTTTGGTACTTCCAAGAATCGGTTATCGCCAGTCTGTGATGCAAAATTCTTATGAAACTCGATAGCCGACTCATAATCCTCAGAAGTCGCAATCTTACCGCTTCCGTTCGAACTAAATGCTGCTAACATTTGATCGATTACTTTTTGGTTAGCACGTCGTCTAGAGAATCTTTCATCAATTCGTTTTAAATCTTCTACCTCAAACTCTTCTGCTAAGATGTGTTCTCTATTTATCTTTTTAGCTAGATGAGGAATAACCCAGTCGTTAAATATCTCTTCAATAAAAATACCCATTTCTTCCCGTCGGTACGCAAACAATGAAGTCCCCTCTTGATTCAGGATCGCTACCTGCCTAAATGGTGTACCAGAAGGCATAGTTTCGCCTGTAACAGCGTCAAATGTAGAAGAGATACGTTCGTATTGGTTATCCCACATGTCACGCTGCTCTTGGAGCGCCGGTAGTGATGTGGGTACAGTATTTACTTGTGAAAAGTCTCGACCTTCTTCTAAATGAATAATGTAACCATTGTCTAAGTCAGTGAGTACGTTGTTTTCCAAGGTATTAGAATCAGTCTTGAATCCAATTTTAGTAGCTAGCAACATCATGTCACGCTGGGCCAAAACAATGTCGTTAGTCCAAACTTGTGCTTCAAAGCCATCCTCAACAATACCCTTCCCTAAAGCACGTCCGTCTTGGTGTTCATATGGTAGATACTTGTACCGAGTTTTCTTAATTTCCTCAGAATGTAAAATATACTGCTTACCCTCGTCTTCTCCAGCAATGTAATGTAATTGTAATGTGTATTTATATTCATCCCCTTTTTCGTTGATGTAGGTTTCTGGAAATAGACCCTCAACTTCATATACACAAATCTTATCTTCTGAGTAGTCTTCATTGGTTTGCTCTTCAAACAATTCAATTACACCCTGGAACTGCTTGTCTAGTTTGTTCCATATACCTCGTTTGGCGGCTATATCCTTAGGAGAGAGGTAGTGTTTCTCGATAATTACACCGTTATCAATATCAACTTGGTCAGTGACAAGGTTTTTCCACTGACACACATCTAATGCACCATCTTTTTCAATCCACTTAACCAATACCCCACCATACTTAGCTCTAGTGTGGCCCATCTTATTCAACTTCTTGGCTAATTTGGCCTCTTTCATCCACTTGCGGACTTCGTGACGCAGTAGGAATGAACGGTCATAGTCCTGTTGCTCATCAGCAACAATTTGAATATCCTTTGTATCAAAGTCTGTAGCTCTGACTGCTACGTTTACCCTAAATCGATTAATATTATAAAAAGGTTTCTCACGCCCAAACTCGTCAGTCTGTCCGTTTAGATATTTGTCATTTGAATAAAACTCAATAGTCCTAATGGTTTCCCACTGTGAAAACTTGAGGCCTTCAACTAATTCGACCCCCTCTCCATCGTAGTAGTGGTTAACTTGTCGGTTGAGTTCTTTTAAAATTTCCATAAGAAAAAGGGGGCTGCCGACTTAACGACAACCCCCGTACTTCGGTGAGCTTATTTAAATTGTAGTTATATTATACTATGAATCAGGCTCTATGACTATCTTTTGTGAACGATGAACTAAATAGGTATCAGGTTTTCCCATCTTGTCTTTAATAACCTCAACCCGTTCAAATGGTGCCAATTGTCTGATCAAAAGAATGATGTCGCGTTCAGTCCTCGTTAAGTCTATTCTATA
>JBMYYN010000290.1:0-3098 GCA_049609445.1 Bacteroidia bacterium
CTTGTCGATTTTTTTAGCTTCACCAGCATGTGGATTAACACTTTTTGGAGTATCATCATCTTCACTACGGTTTGCTTCACGCTCCACTCTCAACCATACCGCTTTTCTGTTTTTGATGTACTTGTTATATACTCTCATTACATCTTCTTTAGTTACAGCGTTATACCTGTCAATATCATCTTGCAGATTATATCCATCGCCTTTCATCATAGCATAGTGACCTAGGACACCAGACTTACCGTCTATACTATTCAAAGCAGAATATGTAGATGCCAATACTTGAGTCTTTGTAATTTCCAAATCTTCATCCGTAACTCCTCTAGTTTCAAACTCTTTTATAGAAGCTCTAATTTTATCTTCTAAATCTTTGTAAGACATACCTCCAGCAATAGCTGGTTTAGTCACTACAGAGATAGACATCATACCTGCCAGTTCCAATGTAGAATGACCCGCATTTGCTTGATATGCATCTTCTGTCTTTACAAGGTTTTTGTATAAGATAGAATTGTTACCACCTCCGATAATCTCTCCTAAAATATCCAAAGCCGCTTCATCTTTATGAAACTCAGGAACTGTTGGGAACGTTACAGATGTCAAAGGAGCATAGATATTATCTACAGTATTTACGTAGTAGTCCATAGATAACTGAGGCTTCTTTGGGTACATTTTTCTTACTTCAGGACATTTTTTTATCGAACCAAAATATTTCTCAGCCCAAACCTTCACGTCTTCAGGATTTACGTCACCCGACACGATAAGTGTAGCATTGTTTGGTCCATACCATCTCAAAAAGAAATTCTTTAAATCTTCATACGTCGCAATATCCAAGTCATCAACATACCCGATCGGAGTCCATTCGTATGGGTGATCTTTGAAAAGTGATTTAAACATTATCTCACTTACCATACCATATGGCTGGTTGTCATAACGTTGTCTTTTCTCGTTCTTTACTGTAGATCTCTGATTTTCAAACTGTTTTTGAGTGAAACTCTCGAGGTGTGTTCCCATTCTATCAGCTTCTAACCAAAGAAGAGTCTCGGTCATATTCTTAGGAGCTGTTTGGTGGTACACTGTCTTGTCAAAAGAAGTGTATGCGTTGTTGGTTCCACCTGATTCCCCAATAATCTTGAAATGCTCACCTTCCTTTACATTTTGTGAACCTTCAAACATCATATGCTCAAAGAAGTGGGCAAAACCGCTATTTCTAACGCTTTCTCTAGCACTTCCTACGTGATATGCTACTTGCACATGGACGATAGGATCTGAATGATCCTCGTGAATCATTAGTGTCAATCCATTGGATGGTAAAGTGTACTTTTCGTAAGGGATAAGAATCTTGCCTTCTTGAGGTTCTACTTTCTCCACTAATTGAAAATTGGTTTGAGCTACAGCTAACATGCTGAATATCATTAAATTTAAAAGAATTGTTATTTTTCTCATATAGTATGAATTTATAAGGTTTGCAAAACAAAGGAAATCTATCCTTTGTCTTTCATTTATATCGATAAAAGGTAAAAGGTTTGGGATTTAAATCAAACAAAACCATTAACTAGTATAACTAAAGCTCTTCTTTCCTGCTATTCGTACGAAATCCACGCTTTAGGAAATCCGTTTTCACGTGCCTCTCTAACAACATTCAATGCCTGTACACGATTCTTTCCCATGTATACTCCTATCCTATTATAGCCATTCTCCTGAGGAAGTATTCGTATATCTTTATAGGTAGTGCTATAACGCTGTTTATATATCTTAGCCTTATCTAACTGTTTAGTGGATGACAACACGACATAATAGTTTCTATTGTCTATTTTGTCTTCATTCTTCTCAGAACTATCATCATAGCTCTTTTCTATATAGATGGTGTCAGAACCAATAGATTTAGTCTTTTCTTTTTCTTCTGCCAACGCTATTTTTAAACTATCTATTTCTTTTAGTGCTGAATCTAATCTTTTAGTAGCACTCATATCCAGATCAGTGCCCTCTTTTTTCTTAGAAATAATTTCATTGTCTACGATAGGATCAACTAGATTGTTTTTATATCCTACCACATGAGTTAACCCAAATCTATACCTCATTTGAGTATTAAAATCATCCTTTAGTTTTTGGTCAACGACACCTTGAAGCTGCATGTTTACTTGCTTACCCAATCTTACATTAAATCCCAATCCGTACTGATTCTGAGAAATCCACGGGCTTAAATCCTTCTCACTCATAGTCGGCAAATAGTCCAACCTGTGGCCAAACGTTAAATACGGTGCTACACGAGCATTTTCTTTGATTATTCTACCATTATTTAGTGTCAATAGTGCGGCGGCATCTAGTCCCAAAACGAATGCCTTATTGACATGGACTTCTTCTATAACCTGACTTTGGATAAAACCACTTGAGATTCCAGTGTTTATCATCCAATTTCGAGTTAACTGATTCTGGTATGCAAACCGAGTAAAATGAGACAATGAACTATCAAAAGCAGTAGGCTTATTATTCAACAGCTCCACATTGGGATCAGATATGACTTGATAAATACCCACAGAGTGTTTTCTGACAGGATTCTGAGCATAAGAACCTAATGTCAGCAGGAAAAACGTCAGGAGGATTATTACACCTCTAACATTTGTTCCCGTCATACCGTTTACCAAGTGCTTTCGCAAACTATTCTATAGTGACAGAAATACTTTTAGACCACTCTTCACCATAAGAAACATGAAGACCATCAGCAAATTGTAATGTAAGCGTATAAGTTCCAGGTTCTAATGCTATACTGTCACTAGTCTGACCGCCTCCATAGTGTATATGCGTATCATCTGCTATCACTATAGTTCCTGCTGGTGCAAATTCGTCATTGATTAATAGATGATGATGACCATACCCCTCTTTTCTCAATCCTTTAGGCTCTACTTCCATACCTTCAACTCCCATCTCTAAATAGAATGGAGACTTAAGGGTAGATCCATCCTCTATATTGACGAATGAGACATGTGATACCGTTTCTGCATCTTCTAGTTGATCATTAGTTGATTTATCGTTTGATGATGTGCATGCAACTATTCCACTGCTAAGCACTAAGAGCCAAAGAATTTTTTTCATTGCTTCAAAAA
>JBMYYN010000291.1:0-3092 GCA_049609445.1 Bacteroidia bacterium
TCTATGCTCTTGATTTCCTCTTCAAGCTCTGAGGCATCTGATTGGGCTCCTGCCAACGAATTTTTTATTTCTTGATTCGCTTTTTCCGTCTGCTCTTCAATCTCTTTCAGAGAAGGTGCTCGGTATTTTAGTAGACTGGTCTTGCTTGCTTTAGCACCATTTACCCCGTCATTGTCCCATACGGTAAAGTAATATTCTAGCTCATCCTCCGCTTGAATGTTTAGAGTTTCGAGATTCCAATAGTGATAGAAGCTTTGAGAACTAGTGCTACGGTCTATGTTGATTGGGATTGTCTCGGAATTATCTTTATTCTCTTCTAAGTCAGATTTTGTAAACCTGTAGTGAAACATCATTTTACTCAACCCATGGTCATCGCTGATGTCGCCAATGAAGTAAAAAATCTTGTTGCTTAGACTGTCTTTTTTTTGCTCTACGGCTATCTCTGGGTAATCGTCAGGAATTACATTAATTTGGTAAAAAACAGAATCCCCATTGGCAACCTCCTGGTTCTGAGTTTTTACTTTTATCAATGATGATTTCAGGAACCGCTTTGAAAATGAAGTCTTATTCGAAGTCGCGGAAAGATTTTTGTCTTCAGGAAGTACCACGATGTTTTCTACGTTTTTAGTGTTGAAACTCCATTTGATTGTACTCCCCTCAGGAATACTAATCTCTCCAAGATTTCTAACTTTTTCACTTGACAAATTAAGATATTTCGGATAGCTAATTGTAGCACTATAACCTACTAAACTAGGTTTAAGTGAAATATCTATTTTGTATTCTTTGCTCGAAAAACCCGCAGCTTCAAAGAATACTTTCTCGCTTTTTTGAATGTTGGATAGCGTATAATCAAAAGAGCCAACATTGTCTGACTTCATTTTATATCTATGCTCGCCAATATATACATATGCATCTGTTGGGATTTGGTCTCCGGTTAAATCCAGTTGGATGTTTATGTTTTGGTTTTGTATGGCCTGTAAGCTATCTAAATTGGATACAAACTCAAACGGGGCCTCTATTTCAAAATGGGTGTCAAAATTGACTACACGTTGGCTGCTTTTTTTGAATCCAGGGCTTACAATGAGAACAAACAGTAATAGCAGAGCAGGAACAAGAGCATACTTGACATATCGCATATTGGCCTTAAAAGGAATCGCATTAGCAAACGGGATTGGACTTAACTCAGCTGTCCTTTGATCTATACTTGCCGTCAACAAAGAGTTTTCCTTAGATCCAGCTTCTTCTCGTAGCTGTAGAGTGTTTAGAAGTTTGTCTTTGACGTCAGCAAAGTGATTGCCTATGAGGACAGAGGCTTCTTTTATTCCAAATTTTCGATTCACATTGATCAAACCTAAAGTAGGTCTGAGTAGGTACCAGACCGCAACTGCAGCACTAGATAAGCCGTATATATAAAAAAGAGCAGTCCTGGTTGAAGTACCGAAACGTCCAAAATATTCCATAAAGCTCAATGCGAAAAAGGCGATGACTGCCAATGATACTGTCAGAATAAAACCCTTTAAAAGTTGGTTCTGATAGTATTTTTTGATGAAACCTTCGAGTTTTGAAATGAGTGAATTTGTCTGCACTAGTTTGAGAGCTATCTGTGTAACGCGAAAATAAGCTATTTGTTGCGAGGTGTAGGCTTACAAATGGCATGATTTATTGTCAAATTTGTATCACTAAATATTAATAGATAAAGGCACATCTTTAAGTGGTGGTATTAAGTTCAATTTATGGTAAAAATGGACAAGGCGATATTAATTCCTTTTTGATTGGGTTACTTTTGTAGCTAGATAAAATGAGAATAGTTAAACTTCTTTTGATACTTCCATTGTTTTTATCGGCAGGACTCCCTCATGAAGGCGAAGCCGGTGGAATCAAATGGACAGATTTTAATACTGGTTTTGCCCAAGCTGAGAAGGAAGGCAAAATTGCCATTATTGATTGTTACACAGATTGGTGTGGCTGGTGTAAAGTGATGGACAAAAAGACATTTTCTAACGATACGATTATTGACAGAATCAATGAGAAGTACGTTGCTATAAAGTTTAATCCTGAAAAGCCCGGTAAATATAAAATAGGGGAGAGTGATTCTATTACTGGTCGTCAATTGCTTCTGGCACTTTCTAACAACAAGCCTTCAGGATATCCTACATTATTTTATTTCGTGCCACAAGCCAAAAAAATGTTTCAAGTTCCGGGTTATAAGGATGTTAAATCGTTTACAGAAATACTAGATAACGTTGAGCGTTTTCAAGCTGACGTGTTATCACAAAAACCATAAAACATTGGGAAGAAGAAGAAAAGATAAGCAGATGAACTATGAAAACATAGAGCTGCTTGCTGCTGGAGGAGAAGGACATGCACTTGCTAAAATTGAAGGTAAAGTCATTTTTGTAAAATACGGTGCTCCTGGAGACGTAGTTGATTTACGAATTGTAGGTAGAAAAAAGAAATTTAGTCTAGCCAAAATCACGAAACTGCATAAAGCTTCGGCAGATAGGGTTGATTCTTTTTGTGAGCACTATGGTACTTGCGGAGGGTGCAAGTGGCAGCATATAGATTATTCGGTGCAACAGCAATTGAAAGATCAATGGGCGAGAGACTGCATGCAAAGAATAGGGAAAATTGAGATTCAAGAGACGCTTCCTTTGATAGGGTCACAAGAGCAATCTTCCTATCGAAATAAAATGGAGTATACCTTCTCAAATAAGAGATGGCTATACGAAGGAGAAAATATAGAAGATTTAGAGCATACCAACGCTCTTGGGTTCCATGCACCGGGAAGGTTTGATAAGGTTTTGGCAATAGACAAGTGTTGGTTGCAGGATGATATGGGAAACCAAATCAGAAATTTTGTATACGAGTATTGCATCTCCAATGACTACTCATTTTATGACTTAAGAGAGCATACGGGACTGATGAGAAATCTGATGCTTCGAAACACGAAGTCTGGAGAGTGGATGATCAATGTGATTTTTGCTAAAAACGAGGAGGAAAAGATCCAATCTCTGATGGCTGCTATTCAAGAGAAGTTTAATCCAAAAGCTCTAAACTATTGTGTTAATACTAAACTTAACGATAGCATATTT
>JBMYYN010000292.1:0-3090 GCA_049609445.1 Bacteroidia bacterium
AATGGTAGGTTCTGCACAAAGTAATCCATCCACATACGAGGATATCAAAGATGATAAGATCTATGCTTATTTCAATTTGAATCCATCTCAACGCAAGGAGTTTAGCTATACGTTTACGAGTAGTTTCCAAGGCAGTTTTGTTCACCCAGGTGTGCACTGTGAAGCGATGTATGATGCCAGCATCATGGCCCTAGAAGCGGGTAAAGCAATACAGATAGATAGAAAGTGATATCTCTATCACCTTAAGCATCTTTAGCGAAGACAAAAAAAAACCACAGAACTTTCGTTCTGTGGTTTTCCATTTAGATGTTTGGCTTATTTAGCTCTTTTAAAGTAATATCTAGTGATAAAAATACCATTCGTATCATCCTTACCGCTAAATGCTTCTACACCAGTATTTATGGTCACAAGCTCCCATCCTTCGTTGAGCATAGCATTTACTTTTGAATTGACTACAGCATCATTTGCTGCGATATTTTGAAACCTCAGACCACCTATGTTGTAAAAGTTTAAAATTTTAGTTTCGTCATAGTTAAAAACTCTAATTTCTGAACGAGAAGATCTATTTCGACTTCTATCATCAGATGACATAGTTTTAGTAAAATCTTTATAGTCTCTCTGTTCTAGACTATGAATAATTCGAGAACGACCTATTCCATTAGGTACGATGGATTCGACAACTGTGAAAGAGGTAAAATCATAAGATGCGTGCTTTTCAGACGAAAACGACATAAGAACAGCGGCAGAACATACTAGAGCTACAGCGACTAAAAGGGTTACATTTTTTTTCATATTGTATTTATTAAGGTTATGCTATCTCTATTTGCAAAACCTCTACCATACCAACCCAAACCCCATAGACTCAACAATCGCTTAGTTTTTGTATAAACCAGACTTCTAAAAAGCAAGTAATAAACTAGACACAATGGGCAACTTATTGAACAATGAGGAATATCCTATTCCCTTTCTGGATATATATATATAAGAAGGTGCTAAAGAATTCTCACATTCGAAAAACGTCTCCAAATCTTGCAATCCTAAAACCTTCACTGATTACGAGTTTACTCTCTTCGCTATCAGGATTGAGAACTGGGTTAGTGTGATTAAAATGAATGAAGACCACTTTATCCCTTTCTGCCCTTGTGAGATTTTTAAACTCCTTTAAGCTCTCTATGATGAAAGGATGTGGTATTTGGCTTATATCCCTATTGTTAATCTCTGCTCCACTATAGAATGTTCCATCAATAAAAGCGTAGTCCACCTTTTTTATTTCTGAAACAATGTCTTTCTCCCATTTATCCCATTTGTCTATATCTGGTATAAAAAGAGCTGTCCTATTGGGACCTTCTATACTATAACCCACAGTCTCGGAGTACTCATCTCGGTGCGGTACCAGAATAGGTGTCACGTGGATGGAATCAGATAGCACCATGCTTTGCTCATCGCTAAGTCCACGTAATTCGATATTCTTCCTACTTACCAACTGGTCCCAAGGACCGTGACTAGATAAGAAATCATTCATCCTTGGCATCACGTAAAGGGGAACACCGTCAGCATCCGTTGCTTCTTTGCCTAGATACATCAACCCTGTATAATGTCCTATGTGTGCATGAGTCAGAAAAATACCGTCTACCATTTCTGTGGGGCTATTTTGCTCGTACGCTGTCAGAGTTTTGACCTGAGACGCCATATCTGGAGTTGCATCAAATAGATAAGTTTTATGATTTGTAGCATCCACAAGTCCTAGCGAGGATACTTTCCTTGTATGATCTGGATTCTCAAAGAGTCCTTGACAGCATTCTTTGACACATCCTATCTGAGGAGAACCTGCATCTTGCACATTTCCCAACACTACAATGGAAGTACCATAAGGTGCACTTCTTTTCTCATACTCGGCACAATTCACCTCATTTATAGATTCATTGTGACTACATGCTGCAAGCAGAACAACTAAAGAGTAGACGACGTATTTATTCATAATGTCTGAATCAAAAGTACGGCATTCTATAAAATGAACAACCAAAAAAGCCGCAGAGACTTATCTGTCCCTACGGCTCCCCTATCAAATACTAATACACATTATTTTTTGGCTTGACTTTTCATAGTCTTGATGATTTCTTCACTAAACGAGGATTCCCCATTCTTTTTTGTTTTTTCGATGCGAACGTATTCATCTTTTTGCTTGATGTATTTATTCAGATTGGCTACATCATTCTGACGTTGGATTGTCTTATTATTGATGTATACTTTCTGCTGTTCTATATTCATTTCTTTCATTTCATCCGGCAGTTTATCTACTGAGATGCTATCTAAGGTGATCTCTTTGTCTATCAATCCTTGAACGAGCTCATTTTTCCCATAGAAGTTCTTCTTACCTGCTTTAGAAGTGTTGTAAGACGCCCTCGCTCTATTGGAAGTTTTACTCGCCTTATCGTACATATCCATTGACTTCGCTTTCTTATCATACATCACCCGTTTCTCTATAGTCGTACCATAGTATATCTTCGAATCATCGATACGCCGAGAGTAGTATGTGATGCTATCATCGTATGGAGTTTCTATGACGTAGTCTTTCGCATTTTGATCCAATTGTTGAAAGTTTCCGTTTGTCAATCGTGCTATTTCCTTGAAGTGACGAATAGCATCTGAACATTGATTTCCAAGTTTTATCGTATTGATTAAGATGTTTTTTTGACTTGCTGTCTTGCATGTAGCAGGATATCTAGTCTCATTGTAGTCCATGTGTGGAGGGCAGTCGCCTACTAAGAATACAGTACGGTATGCATTACCATCATCAGACCATGGCATCTTTCTGATAGCCTCGTCTAAAGCTGCATTTACACTTTCTGGTGAGTCTCCTCCTCCACCTGCTCCTATGGCAAGTAGCTCCGTATATATACTGTCTATGTTCTCTGTGAGCGGATAGCTTTTGGTAACAAAAGCATCTCCCCTATCTCTATAAAAGATCATCCCCAGTTTTATTTTTCCAATGTCTTGAGATTGAGAAACTCCTGAGACGATATCCCATATCTTTTCTTTGGCCGTTCCGATTAGTCCAGACATACTACCTGTGGCATCCAGACAAAACAC
>JBMYYN010000293.1:0-3055 GCA_049609445.1 Bacteroidia bacterium
CTTCGGAAAACGTTGAAGTGGCCAGTTTTTGTTATTGAAATTCATTTTCTGAGGTGGTGCAAAGGTAGGTGGTTCTTGTCATTTCGAGTGATTTTGTTCAGCTCTCGATACTTATTGCTGATAGCGAATATCTAGAGCTAACAAAATTGTTTCCGGAAATGAACAGGAACAATATTCATTATCTAACTTCGTTTTCTATTTATGAAAAAACTGGGATACTTCTTACTACTCCTACCTCTATTATTCGCCTTCGGTAAAAATAAAAAGCCTCAACACTCTAAGTATCTGACTAAACATTATGTAAAAGTACCTGCAGGGAAGGTGTATACTCACGTAGGTAGAATAAGAACAGATAAACTCGATAGCTTCAGGCAATCAGGTGCTAGAGCGAGTATGATTATACCACTACGTTTTTTGGATCACGGATTAGACTCCCTCCCGGAATTTTATATCTCAAGAACTGAAGTTACGAATGATAACTGGAAAGAATTTCTTTACTATCTTAAAAGCAAAGGACGACTGGATGAGTATAGAGCCAACCTACTTGACACTACGGTTTGGAGACACAAATTAGCCTACAATGAGCCTTATGTTGACTACTACTATCAGCACCCTGCTTATAAGGACTATCCAGCTGTAGGTATGACATTGAAACAAGCACAAGCATATGCTAATTGGTTAACTGAGATTTGGGCTCAGAATGAAAAGAATAAAAAGGCTGGTGTGAAAATCACTTTCTCTGTTCCAACAAAGAAGCAATGGGTACGAGCAGCAAGAGGAGAAGCTATTTCTGGTTATCCTTGGGGTGGTGAATATTTAAGAAATTCTAAGGGGCTTTATTTAGCAAATTTCACGTCAGTGGGTGATGAAAACATTACAAGAAGTGATGGCAAATTCAAAACCATAGGTACTGATGTTTCATCAACCACTCGCCAAAGATTAGAAAATGAGGGTGGGTTTATAACTACAAAAGCTGAATCCTACTACCCAAATCAATTTGGCATATACAATATGTCTGGTAATGTAGCAGAACTAGTATCGGATGACACGGTTGCAATGGGTGGCTCGTGGAATGACACCGGATACGACGTACGAGTAGAAAGTAAACAACCTGCGACTGAAGCTAAGTCTACAATTGGGTTTAGAGTGGTAGCTGCGATAGAGAGGCAATTTTATCCTTTCGAGAGCTAACAAAACTGTTTCCGGAAATGAACAGGAAGATACTATAACCTTACGTTTTTCGTTTTTACACCATGAAAAAGCTAAGTTACTTCTTACTCCTATTACCATTGTTATTTGCTTTTGGTAAAAAAAATAAAACTGTTGGATTAAAAAACTTTGTTCTAATAGAGTCTGGGGAAGTACTCCTTACCAAAAACAATATAGATTCGAGTTCTCCACCAAAAATGATACATGTAGATGAATTCTATATATGTAAGACTGAACTTACAAATAAGGAATATCGTTTGTTTCTTAAATCATTAAGAAGCGATGGGATAGATCAAAAGAAGTATCTACCAGATACAACTGTATGGAGATTCCCACTTTCGTATAATGAACCCTTAGTAAGACAATATTTCAGAAATCCTATGTACGACAACTACCCTGTAGTTGGACTAGCACGCCCACATATTTTGGAATACATAAAATGGCTGAATAAAATAAATAAAAATCCCAAAATAGAGTACACAATTCCTACTTCCAAACAATGGAAACGAGCTGCAAGAGGAAGCACGTTCGACGACTATGCGTCAGGTGACCATCTAAATCATTTCGATGGTAAGTACCAAAACAACTTTAAACAAACTGCGGACAATAAAGTTACATTTAATCAAAAGACAAGCGAATATGAGCTTGTGGATGGCGGTTCATTCAATTATATGTTGGACGGTTATATTTATCCTGCAAAAACGACGGCTTTCAAGGCCAATAAGCACGGGATATACAATATGTGTGGTAATGTAGCAGAGATGGTATCTGAGAAGGATATAGCTTTAGGAGGAAGCTGGTACGATACAGGTTATGATATCCGAATAGATAGTGAACAAAGCACAGATACAGCTAATGCATTAATCGGAGTACGAATAGCAGCTAATATTCTAAAATAGAACATAAAAACGACATAACATATAAGAGCTGTTTTTACCGATTAGAATTTGGCATTAATTGAAAAAATGTTGACCCCTCTCATATTCAAATCCAACTCCTTATGATCGGCCCATATTAGGTCTTCACTAGTGTTCCGATTACTTGAAAATCCTTCTCCATTGACATTGAGCTGGGCCAAAGAAAATGAAGGTTCCCAGATTATAGAAAAGTGCTTTGTGAAATTATACTCTAGTCCAAACCCAACAGTAGTGCCATAGCTAGCAATTTTTTTCGAAAATTTTTCTATGTTAGTTCCCCAGGAATAATTTTCATAGTCCAAAGACTCATACTTTAGTTTATAAAACAGGTCCACATACCCATATGGAGAGAATTTGCCAAACTGCCTTCCTTTCTGAATACCTCCAGAAACACCTACTGAGTTAGATATGTAAAAAAACTCACCGCAATCCTTACACACTTCATTAAATTCTGGAAACATGCTTGAATTTATCTCTGCAGAGACAATTCCTCTAAGCTTAACGTCCATATTAATTGTTCGTTTATATACTACAGCATTTATAGGATTAATATACATCCCAACTGGTGTAGGGTGATCTACTGATGACATAGACTGAATAGAAAATAAACTAACACCTAGTTCATTCTTCAGATTTTGTGCTATAGCGGTACCGCTGCATATTGATAGCAAAGCGAAACTTAGAAGAGTACTTTTCATATCCTCAAAGGTATGAAACGTATACTTGACGGATTTTCTTGCTTGAAGAACTACTGGGCAAGCAAACTTTTGATTACTTCTGATATCGCCTCAGCATCCAGTCCATATCTTGCTCTGAGTTCATCCACTTCTCCGTGTTCGACAAAACTATCAGGAAGCCCTATAGATGTCACCGTACCTTTGTATTGACTATATTTGACATACATATGAGGCTCATAATCATCAATTTAA
>JBMYYN010000294.1:0-3045 GCA_049609445.1 Bacteroidia bacterium
CATATTAACGATCTAACAGAATGGAAAGACTGGGCTAACTGGAAACAGTTAGATAATAGTGCAGATACTGAGTATTCCTCTAAGACCATAGGAGAGGGTGCTAAATATTCTTGGTCTGGATGTATGAGAACAGGTAGTGGGGAGATAGCTATTAGAGAGTCTGTACCATATCGTACGATCATCATGTCTGTGGGTATACAAAGACCTTTTAGCGGGAAATACAAATCATACTTTTCTCTATCTAAAAAAGATGACAATACCACGCATATTGTTTGGAGTCTCTATGGTAAGCATTCATACATCCAGAAGTTAGTATGCTCTATATTTAGATGTAAGAATAAGGCTAGCCAATATTATAAGTCATCTCTTAGTAATTTAAGAGAATTAGTTGAACGTACAGTAAAGCAATAAAAGATGTTAAGTAAGTTTTTAGATCCAAAGAATGATATAGCCTTTAAAAAAATATTTGGTTCTGAAGAGCATAAGGATATTCTTATCCATTTTATTAATGATATATTAGAGCTAGATGGTGTTAATAGGATAGAAGATGTTGAGTTCTTATCTACCATACAAGACCCTGATATAGCCTCTAAGAAGCAAAGCATAGTTGATGTACTATGCAGAGATATATCTGGATCTCAAGTCATTGTAGAAATGCAAGTCGCTCCAACCAAAGGCTTTGAGAAAAGAGCTCAATATTATGCAGCTAAGGCTTACTCTAGACAGCTCAATAAGGGGCAAGAAGAAGATGGTAAGTATGAGAACCTCAAAGAGGTAATATTTATCGCTATTGCAGATTATGTAGTGTTTCCAGATAAGAAAGAATTTAAGTCTGACCATGTGATGTTGGATAAATCCACTTATGAGCATGATTTACAAGACTTCTCATTTACCTTTATTGAGCTACCTAAGTTCAAAAAAGAAAAAATAGATGAACTAGTTACCATACTCGATAAATGGTGTTATTTCTGTGCGTCCAGCAAAGGCTGGTTTGTTCAGCAGGAATTAGGCCTGCCAGGGTAAAAGTCAGAGCCCTGTAACTTGGGTAGCAATGTGATAGGAAACTTGAAACATTGAAGCCTACTGACAAAGCCATCTTTAGGATGGTGAGTGAGCTATCAGGCCGCAGCGAAAGCGAACACATAGGTAGCCTCGAGACACCAAGGAACTGAGAGCTGAGTCCGTAGGAGTAGGATGAAAGCAATATAAAATGTTGAAATTGACTGATACGATATTTTATCTCAGCGGGGTAATAGTGGCAGCATGATAGCAAGGACATACTAAGCAACTGGAGAAGCCTTCCTCATCCCGTTAGAAATAACGGAAGCATGGTACATCTTATAACCAAACGCACTGGGAAATAGATGGAGGATGAGAAGGTGGCGGATGGGTGTGTAGTAGCTTTGAAGCGAGTTAACACTTGTGGAGCCAAGGCACCCTGCTAGTATAATTCTTCTAACAACAATGTGAGGCAAGATAGGATGATAAAACCTACAATTAAACTGCAAGATCTGAGAAGGAAGATATACGTGAAGGCGAAGGCTGAAAAGACTTGGAAGTTTTGGGGTTTATACACTCATATCTGTAAACTAGAAACACTGCATGAAGCTTACAAAATTGTAAAAAGAAATAATGGAGCATCTGGAATAGATGGACTTGATTTCTCTGCAATTGAGAAACTTGGAGTGCAGAAATATCTTGTTGAACTGAGGGAGGAATTAATTAATGAAACTTACAAGCCAATGCGAAACCGTAAACACGAAATTCCGAAAGGAAATGACAAGGTAAGAAAACTTTCTATACCTACGATTCGGGATCGTATTGTTCAAGGAGCTGTAAAGCTTATTCTAGAACCAGTTTATGAAGCTGATTTTCAAAAAGGTTCTTATGGCTACCGTCCAAAGCGCACAGCGCATGAAGCGATACATGCCATTTCTAATGGTATTGTAAAGCGACATACACGTGTTATTGATATTGATTTGAAGGAGTATTTCGATACGGTACGACATGATATATTAATAACAAAGGTTGCAGAACGTATGCAAGATAGAAAGGTTCTTCATCTTTTGAAGTTAATTCTGAAAGCAAGTGGAAAATGTGGAGTACCCCAAGGCGGGGTAATTTCTCCTTTACTTAGCAACATTTATCTCAATGAGGTAGATAAAATGCTAGAGAAGGCAATAGAAATTACTCAAGAAGGGAAATATGTACATTTAACATATGCAAGATTTGCAGATGACCTTGTTATACTTGTAGATGGGCATTGTGGACGGTGGAAGTGGCTTGAAAAAGCTGTTTACCAACGAGTGTGCGAAGAACTGGCTAAGTTGAAAGTAGAGTTGAATAAAGAAAAGACTCAAATAGTAGACTTGGAGAAAGGAGAAAACTTTACTTTTCTAGGATTTTGTTTTTGGCAATGCAAAACATTGAAAGGTGTTTCATCTGCTTATTATGCGCCTTCACAAAAGGCAAGAAAAGAAGTTATAATGAAGCTTAAGCAATGTTTCAGAAGGCAGAAGTCGCAATCAACAGCAATTTTAGTAAAAACAGTAAACGCGATATTGAGAGGGTGGACTAACTACTTTAGAATAGGACACTCTACACGATGTTTTAGCTATATAAAACGCTGGGTTGAGAAGAAGTTGAGAAGGCACTTGTCAAGAGCTATGAAAAAGAAGGGATTTGGTTGGAAAAGGTGGAGTACGGAGTGGATATATAACACTCTTAAATTGTATAATGATTATAGAGTAAGTTATGTTAAAACAACCAAAGCCTAACCAAATAACTCAGTCACATAAGCCCCACGAGAAAATGCTAGGAAAGCGTAGTGCGGGAAATCCGCATGCTGCGTTTGAAGTGGCGGGAGCTGGAAACGAATTTCAAGACGAACAATTTCTCTCCATGCATAAAATTGCAGGAAGAATATTAGAGTCTGTAGAAATTACGCGCCAGCTTTCGACCCTACTTAAGTATGCAGCAAAAACTAGTGAGGCTGATATGGCTAAGATAGCAAGATCATATCAGGCTATTGGTGATGCCTATGAA
>JBMYYN010000295.1:0-3024 GCA_049609445.1 Bacteroidia bacterium
AATCCATTATCATATTAACGGCTTTGATGGTATCAGCAACACCAACATAAGTACCTGGAAATCAAGTAAATTGCTCAGCAACATGGAAAGCTTGAGAAAAGAATCTTTCTATTTTACGAGCTCTGTATACAGTTAGCTTATCTTCTTCAGACAATTCTTCCATACCTAGAATAGCAATTATATCGATAAGTTCTTTATGTCTTTGTAGAATCTTTTGTACTTTACTAGCTGTTTGAAAGTGTTCTTCTCCAACATTCTGAACAGTAAGAATCAAAGAAGTGCTATCTAGAGGATCCACAGCAGGATAGATTCCCAGAGAAGCCAAGTTACGAGAAAGTACTGTAGTTGCATCCAAGTGAGCAAATGTCGTAGCTGGAGCCGGGTCAGTGATATCATCCGCAGGTACATATACTGCCTGTACAGATGTAATAGAACCTCTGTTGGTAGATGTAATACGCTCCTGCATCACACCCATCTCAGATGCTAGTGTAGGTTGGTAACCTACCGCAGAAGGCATACGTCCTAGAAGTGCTGACACCTCAGAACCAGCTTGTGTAAATCTAAATATATTATCAACGAAGAAAAGAATATCTCTACCTCCTGATTTTTCGTCTCCATCACGGAAGTACTCAGCGATAGAAAGACCAGTAAGTGCCACACGAGCTCTTGCTCCTGGAGGCTCATTCATCTGACCAAATACCAATGTAGCTTGAGAATCTTGTAATTCAGTTTTGTCTACTTTAGACAAATCCCATCCACCTTCTTCCATAGAGTGAACAAAGTCTTTACCGTATTTGATTACACCAGACTCGATCATTTCTCTAAGAAGGTCATTTCCTTCTCTTGTTCTTTCTCCAACTCCAGCAAATACAGAAAGTCCTGCATACGCTTTTGCTATATTATTGATAAGCTCCTGGATAAGTACTGTTTTACCAACACCCGCACCACCAAACAAACCAATTTTACCTCCTTTTGCGTAAGGTTCAATAAGATCGATAACTTTAATTCCTGTAAACAAAGGCTCTGCCGCTGTAGAAAGATTTTCGTACAATGGTGGATCCTGGTGAATACCTCTACTTGTTTCAGATTTTATTTCATCTATACCATCGATAGCATCTCCTACTACATTCAGAAGTCTACCTTTAAGTGCTTCTCCTGTTGGTACTGATATTGCATTTCCAGTATCTGTTACGTCAGCTCCTCTAACAAGACCTTCAGTAGAGTCCATAGAGATAGCTCTTACAGTGTTTTGTCCAAGATGAGATTGTACTTCTAGTACTACTTTAGTTCCGTCTTCTTTACTCACTACTAGCGAGTTGTAGATTTCTGGTAATGTAGAACCCTCTTGGTCGAACGCTACGTCCACCACAGGTCCAATGATTTGTGATATTTTTCCTTTGTTTGCCATTTTTATAGGCCCATTTATAGGGCTTGCTAATTGTGGTGCAAATGTACAACTTTGTCTTAAGTGGACACGTTCTAAATAGTAAACTCTTATTATTGGACAAGAAAATTTATGCAATCTAAAAAATAGACGATTCCAATTTATAGATTAACTTTGTCAGTACTACTTAAAACTATTATGTCCGAGAATTTCACAGTATTTATAGTTGAAGATGATGAATTCTATAGCGAAGTCTTAGAATATCATTTGTCTCTCAATCCTGATGTGACTGTTCGAAAATTTACGAATGCCAAGGATTTCTTAAAAAATCTAGATAAAAACCCTAGTGCGGTTACTCTGGATTATTCCCTACCAGATATGGAAGGCGAGGAGGTTCTTCGTAAGATAAAGGAGTACAACTCTGATATCCCTGTAGTTATGATCTCCGGTCAAGAGGATATTCGTACAGCTATTGGGCTTCTACAGCTTGGTGCATACGACTATATCGTAAAAGACGAGGAGACCAAAGATAGAATATGGAACACAATTAGAAATATTCGGGAAAAGCATGGTCTGAAAAGAGAGATTTCTGAGTTAAAACAACTGGTAAAGAAAAAATTTGACTTAAGTACGAGCATAGTGGGTAATAGCCCATCTATGAAAAAGATTTTTGCCATGATAGAAAAAGCAATTGGTTCTAACATAACTGTGTCTATAGCAGGAGAAACAGGAACGGGTAAGGAAGTTGTAGCAAAATCTTCATTATAACTCTAATAGAGCTAAGAAGCCTTTTGTGGCTGTTAATATCACTGCTATCCCCTCGGAACTTATAGAGTCCGAATTGTTAGGTCATGAGAAAGGTGCTTTTACAGGAGCTGTCGCTCGACGAGTCGGGAAGTTTGAAGAAGCTGGTGACGGAACTATTTTCTTAGATGAGATAGGAGAGATGGACATCAATATGCAAAGCAAGCTTTTGCGTGTTTTGCAGGAACGAGAGTTGACTAGAGTGGGGGGGACAGGAGTAGTGAAGTTACATTGTAGAGTCATTAGTGCTACCAACAAGGACTTGGCTGAAGAAGTTCGAAAAGGGAATTTTAGAGAAGACTTGTACTACAGACTTTTAGGCTTGCCAATAAATCTTCCACCGTTAAGGGAAAGAGGAAATGATACTGTAGTTCTTTCTAAGTACTTTGTAGATGAGTATGCAAGAGAGAATGGAATGGGTAAATTGAAATTGACAAATCGTGCACAAAGCAAACTGTTTAAATATCCTTGGCCTGGTAATATCAGAGAACTAAAAGCAGTAGTTGAACTCGCATGTGTTATGACCGATAGTCTCGAAATAGATGAGGAGCATATTACATTTAATTCTACGGGCTCTATAGATACATTGCTACAAAACGAGATGTCTCTAGACGAATACAAGTCGAGAATAATAAACTACTATCTTGATAAATATAATAATGATATTGTGGATGTAGCCAGTAGGCTTGAAATAGGAAAGTCTACCATATATAGAATGTTGCAAAATCGAAGTATATAAGAATTCTGAAGTAAACGAATATCAATGGAAGAAAACAAACTATATAGTCTCGATCAACTAGAAGCCATCGCTTCAGGAAATGACGAATTCGTTATTA
>JBMYYN010000296.1:0-3014 GCA_049609445.1 Bacteroidia bacterium
ATTAAATATTATGAATAAATTTCAAAAACACACATTACTTTTTATTGCAATTTCTAACGTCTTTGCTACATTAATACCTTCGGTGGTTAGGGAGACTTTAGATACTTTGTTGGGAAACGTAGATATTTCAACTAAATGGTACTATTCGTACATTATCCCTGGATTTGACACACCATTAGAACTTGCCCTGTTGGGTGGTCTTTCTATTCTCTTTTTTGCTGCTTTGAAAGGCATCAGTATGTACATATATCGCATGAAAATAATTGTGATGTCCCGGTATATTGAGTATGACCAAAAGAATGACATCTTTAAACACTACCAGAAGATGGGGCAAGCATTTTATACCAAAAATTACACAGGGGATTTGATGAATAGGATAAGCGATGACGTCTCGAAAGTAAGGATGTTTACAGGACCAGCGATAATGTACAGTATGAATTTGTCTATGATGATTATTGCTGTGGTTAGTGTTATGTTTTATGTGAATCCAAGGATAACTTTTTATGTGCTTATGCCTCTACCGGTTTTGGCGTTTACTATTTATAAAGTAAGCGACACGATGAACAAAAAAAGTGACTTGATTCAGAAGAAGCTTTCTTCCCTTACATCTTACGTACAAGAGACTTTTGCGGGAGTTCAAGTAGTTAAGTCTTATGCGGCAGAGAGAGATTTTTCTAGAGATTTTGAGCAAATGAATCATTCGTATAAGGATGATAATATGGCATTGGTTCGAGTGAACGGAGTGTTTATGCCAACGGTATTAGGTCTAATCGGTTTGAGCATTCTTATCACTGTTTATGTAGGTGGAAATGCAGTGGTCAATGGAGAATTTAGTATGGGGAATATAGTGGAGTATATTATCTATGTAAACATGCTAACTTGGCCCGTAGCAAGTTTGGGTTATGTGACGTCACTTGTGCAAAGAGGAGCGGCATCGCAAAAAAGAATAGATGAGTTTCTCAATACACAAGCAGAGGTCAGAGAAGGGAAGGAGCCTATAAAATCCATCAAGGAGTCTGTCGAGTTTAAAAATGTGTCGTTTAAATATCCGAATACCGATGTTTGGGTTTTAAAAAATGTGTCCTTCACAATTGATGCAAAATCAAAATTTGGCATCATTGGAACTACAGGTAGTGGTAAAAGTACTATTGCAAAGTTGCTTATGGGAGTTTATAGACCCACTGAAGGTGAAATATTGATCGATTCGAAGAATTTAAATGACTATGATTCTGGAGATTTAAGTGATCTCAGTGGTTATGTTTCGCAGGATATTTTCCTGTTTTCAGAAACCTTAAAGGACAACATATTATTTGGTTGTAAAAATTTGGCGGATGAAAACAATCTAAAAGATGCTATAGATGCGAGTGCGTTGACTGACGAAGTGGAAAGCTTGCCTAATGGTCTAGAAACAATGCTTGGAGAGAGAGGGATAACCCTAAGCGGTGGTCAGAAGCAACGAACGGCAATTGCACGGGCACTAATAAAAAAGCCTAATCTATTGGTGATTGATGATGGATTGTCGGCTGTAGACACTAAAACTGAAGTAGATATAAAGAATAGTTTAGCTGCTTGGAATGAGGAACAAACATTTATAAATATTAGTCACAGAATCTCCTCAGTACAAGACTGTGATGGGATTATATTCTTGGATAAAGGAGAGGTAGAGGAGTATGGAACTCATGCTGAACTGCTTAAACAAGCGGGCCTATACAGTGATCTGTACAAGAAACAGATGATGCAAACGGAACTAGCTTGATTTTAAAAAACTTTCTGAATATGCATTTTTTTACGTCCTTTGTGAAACTAACAAAATAAAATTAGTAAAGATGGGAGAGTCAAATTATGACAGAGAGGAAGTATTCTCTAAGAAAGTAAGAGCAGGGAAAAGAACTTATTTCTTCGATGTGAAGACAACTAAAGGTGATGACTATTATATCACTATCACCGAGAGTAAAAAGAGATATGAGGATGGAGGCTATATAAAGCACAAACTATTTTTATACAAAGAGGACTTCAATAAGTTTTCGGAGGCATTCACTGAGACAGTGAACTATGTGAAGAGTGATTTGATGCCAGAGTATGATTTTGACGAATTTACTCGAAGGGATTCATTCGAATCAGAAGACTAAGTTTTTATTAAAAATATGCAAAAATCAATCTGGATTTTTGGTGTTCTAGCCGGTTCAATTTGTGCTGGACTAGAGTACATGTTCTTTAAGAGCATAGGCGGCAGTGCCAATATTATGTACATCTCAAAATTTGCTGTACTTCTCATTTGCATCGTATTTGGACTGATCCTCATTAGGAAGTTATTGGGTGGAACTATTAGTATTGCAAGAACAATACTGTCTGGAGTTCTCATAGCCGCCGTGAGAGCAATAGTTATGATAGCTGCGTTTACTTTTCTTTATTATCCTGATGGAGAGTTTTACAAAGAAAAACTGGAGATATCCTATGAGCAAGCAGCAAAAAAAATAGAGTCAGATGATGAGATAAAAGATGCTGACAAGACCATGATGCTGGAAGAAACCAAGGTGCAAATTGCAAGCCAGTATAAACCTACGGGATATATGCTTATTACAATAGGGATGAGTGTGGTTTCTGGATTTATTATTTCGATTCTTATGGCAGCGTTTATTGGAACTAATATGATGTACAAAGAGTAATGGTAGAGATAAAAAGTAATATAACACGGATTTTAAAGCCGATAGAAGAGTCATTTGCTCACTTATCTATTCCTTCAAATTACGAGGAGTTGATGCCTAGTAAGGTGAGGTCGTTTGAGTCCACAGATGATGGGGCTACATTGGATATAGAAGGTATAGGTAAGGTTGAATTAGCTATAACGGATCGTACAGCTAGTACGAACATAGTAATGAAACCTCAGAATAAGGTACCCTTTAAATTTGATTTGCAATGGCATCTCAATTCCATTAGTGACTCTGAAACAGAGGTTTATGCTCAGATTAATGCTGATTTAAATTTCATGATGAAAATGATGGCTGAGAAGTTGT
>JBMYYN010000297.1:0-2996 GCA_049609445.1 Bacteroidia bacterium
GGGACACTTAACAAAGAGTCTAAAGATGTAGGTACCGGATTAGTAGGTGCACCAGAGTGCGGAGACGTTATGCGTTTGCAGATAGAAGTAGATGATGCTACAGGGATCATTAAGGATGCAAAATTCAAAACTTTTGGGTGTGGATCGGCAATTGCTTCTTCTTCACTAGCGACGGAGTGGCTAAAAGGAAAAAGCGTAGATGCAGCAATGGAGATTGACAATATGGAGATCGTCGAAGAGTTGGCTTTACCTCCAGTGAAAATTCACTGTTCGGTACTGGCTGAGGATGCTATAAAAATGGCAATCAATGACTATAGAGTAAAGCAAGGGCTTGAACCTATAGAAGATGACAAAAAGCATTACTAGTTATTGGAACTAACATCATTTAAAGAATAAAAAGCGATGATAACGGTATCAGAAAGAGCAGCTAACCAGGTAGAAGCACTGATGAGTACAGAAGGATTGACTTCTGAATACTTCATCAGGGTATCTGTAGTTGGTGGCGGATGTTCAGGTCTTAGCTACAAAATGGACTTTGACAATGAGAGTCAAGAAAATGATCAGGTATTTGAAAGCAATGGACATAAAGTTGTCTGCGATATGAAAAGCTTTTTGTACTTGTGTGGGACAGAATTGGACTTTACAGATGGTTTGAATGGTAAGGGGTTTCAGTTTAATAACCCTAATGCCAATAGAACTTGTGGTTGCGGAGAGAGTTTCTCTGTATAATAAGAAGTTGTTTTAAATAAAATCGAAGAGGGGAATACTTAGTTGTGTTCCCTTTTTTATTATATGTACATTTCATTTCACAGAATTTTGTAAGGAATAGAATCTTTGTTGATATTTCGACAAGATTGTAATTATCTTTGGGAACGTGCAGCGTAACTCGAAAATCATTTCACGATTGACAGCTCTTTGGGCTCTTAGCGAGGCCGGGTTGGGAGGTGTTTTACACGCCCTGCAATCCCCTTTCACTGGATTGTTTGTCGGAGGTTTTGCTGTAGTGCTGGTTAGCCTTATAGCTTACTTTTCAGAAAACAAATGGGAGTCGATATTTAGATCACTCTTGATTGTCCTCATCATAAAACTAGCGGTTAGCCCACACTCACCACCTACATCGTACCTAGCTGTAAGTTTTCAGGCTTTGATGGCCGCATTGATATATAGTAGGCTGAGCCTTACGATGTGGAGTTCTATTCTGCTAGGAGTAGTGACGTTAGTGGAGTCCGCTATTCAGAAATTATTGGTGGTATGGCTTATCTATGGCCGATCCATCTGGGATGCTATCAATAGTTTTAGTTCTTATGTGACAGATAAGATGGGAGTATTTGGAGAGTTTTTATCTTCTCAGGTCTTGGTATCCGTATATCTATGGGTGTATTTGATTCTTGGGGTTATCATAGGTTATGTGATATATGATGTCGTTAGGTATCTAGAGTATAATCAAGGAAATGTGAAGTATCAGATACAGGCTATCGAGTTTGATGATGAAGTAGGTGAAGGTAAAAAGAGAAGAGGTCGTTGGAGACAATGGGTGCTTTTTGGGATTTTCTTTGCCATTATAGCGATGTATTACTTCTTCATGAAAGAAGGAGACGAGATATGGAAGAATTGGGTGTACATATTTATCAGAAGTTCTGGGATTCTTTTGATTTGGTACTACTTATTGTCGCCTATTTTTAGAAAATACTTCAAGCAATACCTAGATGGAAAGCAGCATACAGTGCAAAAAGAAGTAGATGAGACATTGACTCTCTTGCCATATCTAAGAAAGGTAACTAAACTAGCTTGGAAGGAAAATAAGAAGACAAGAGGCTTTGTAAAATTTAGAGACTTTTTAGGAGATACTATACTCTATAGTATTCATCTCAGAATAGAAGAATGATATATATACTTGCTGGCGACATACGCTCAGGAAAGACCAGTGCTCTGGAGGAGTGGATAGGTACGTGGGATAGTGTGAAAGGAATACTATGTCCGGATGGAGAGAATGATATGCGACAGCTCTATGACATAGAGACTGGTCAGAATCATTTGCTGCAAGTCCCTGAAAAAGAAAAAAATACGATACGGGTAGGGCGATTTCATTTCCTGAAAGATGCTTTTAAGTTAGCTAACTATATTCTGATTAAAACGTTTGAGGAGCAAGACTTCGAGTTCTTGGTATTGGATGAGCTAGGCAAGTTAGAATTGAACGGAGAAGGGCTTCATCAAGCTGCAGACTATATTATCGGAAACTATGAGTCCAATGATGATAGAAATTTGCTGCTTGTGGTGAGAACCAACCTTGTGAAAGACATCATCGCTCATTACAACATTAAGAGCTTTCAGATAGTTGCCAAAGAGATGTTGCCATAACTGCCATAGGGTGGCGAAGTAGTTTGCTAGTTGCTTGTCTTTTCGTCTTCCTCTATTGTATTCACATTAGGGAGTTCTTTAGAATGTGGGATTGATAGTCTTTGATGAGCAACGGTTAAAATTAAGTCAGTGTGGCTTTTGAAGACGTCAATGTCTGCAGGACTTGACGTGGGTTGAAGGACGAGACTGTCGAGATTTGGGTGAACTAAAGCATTAACTTTATTTAAAGTTGGGCACAGTTTTTATTTACATGTGGCTATATATTTTAACTCAAATCCAAATTCACTATGCTTGCCTCCTGCCCAAAAGTCATAAAGTATTTTGATAGCCGCTTTGCAGTCAGGACAATAATAGTCCAATGAAGAATTCGTGATAGTAGGAGCAGAATCGGTTATTATTCTTGTTAAATGGTCATTATGCTCTTTTAACAAGTTTGAGTAATGAGAGTCTTGATGCTTTTTCAAGTCTTTCATTTTTAAGTTTATTGCTCCAGAACAGTTTGGGCATTTTATTTCAGCACAAGGCTGCGTGTCAAAGTCCACGAGACTGTTGAAGTTAGTTTTATTTGTCCACTTGTTTATTGAGTCTAGCATAATTGTTACCAACACTTGTATATATACATGACACATATATCTCCT
>JBMYYN010000298.1:0-2960 GCA_049609445.1 Bacteroidia bacterium
ATCTCCAACAATTACTAAATAAGCATTTCCAGGAACACTATTTTCCCATCCATTTTGAGCTTGACCATAAGCGATAGTACTTGGAACCCACCAAGAGTTGTTGATGAACTCAGTTTGCTTAACCTCTATTGAAGAGTTACTGTAGAATGAGTGACCGAAGTAGTTAATTCTGTTTTTTACAGTAGAACCATCTCTAGCTTCCATCGTATCACCAAAGTTGTTAGCAACCATAGTTTTGTACGCAATACTAAATCCAAATGCATTTGCATGGTCTAACTCTACATTTTGAGCGTCTGAGTCGATGTCAAATCCTGGAGGAAGTGGAATCACTCTACCTCTAGAAGACCATCCTTCAGAACTTGGTCTTCCAGTAGAATCTTCAGCAGTCAAAGGAATTCTCATTTCGTAAGCAGTTTTGTTTGAACCCAATAGACTTGGAGTCCAGTTGTCAGGCTTCATGAATAGTTCTGTTTCAGAACCAGTCGGTGTAAAGCTTCTAGACTCTAATTGGTCAGCTCTAAAAAACTGAACAATTAACGTATCAACTATTTCAGTCATAGTTCCACTCATATCCACTGAATCTACGTATCTAACATAGATATACGGAACGTAAATAGAATCTACTGTGTATTCGTTGTAACGAGAAAGCTTAATGTTATCTCCTTCCAATTCAAGATTTGGATCATTAGGAGTGAAAACAGCACCTACTGAATGCCAGTTGTAATGTGAAGATTCACCATCTGAATAAACCCATTTTGCTGAAGAATCTGGATATAAGAAACTTACGAATCTATCTAAAGTGGTAAGTTGGTTAACTGCTTCTACAGGGAACCTCCAGTTAGCATAGTCTGTTTTTGCTTTTAGTTGATCTACAGGATCACTGATTGCGTTGTCAGCTTTCCACTTTCCACCTTCAGCTCTCACCTCTTGTTGTGCTTGAGATTGGAATACTAATCCTACGAATAGTATCACAGCTGAAAATCGTTGTAATTGTTTTTTCATTTGTTGTTGTTTGTAAAATTTTGCCAAAAATAATTTATTCTTCAAATTTAAGTACTATTAAGTTCAGTTATTGTCAGTTTAGGGCAAGATATATCTACGATAAGTCGCCTTCCATTGGTCTCACTAGGATTTCTTCCATTACCAAATTTTGAGGCATTTGAGAAGCGGTCAAAATCAGTTGAGCAACGGATGCAGGATCTAGAAATCTTTCCGCTGGCAAATCAGTCCCAGCCCAAGAATTGGTCAAAGTAGCACCTGGTAAAACAGCACTTACTCTTATGTTCTCATTTTTTAGTTCTTCTCTCAGAACCTTGGTGAATCCCAACTGAGCATATTTGGAGATGCAATACGACCCGCCATTCATGTATGGTGTAATACTAGCAGTAGAGCATATATTAAAGATGTAAGCCGAGCTGGATTTTCGGATACTTGAAATTAGATTCCGTGTGAGGTAGTATGTAGAACTAAGATTGGTGTTGATTTGGGTTTCATAGATACCGTCTTCTTCCTCCATTAGTTTACCAGGAATAAATACTCCCACATTATTTACCAATATGTCTACTTGGTTTTCATTTTTCTGAATGAATTCCGCGAATTGTTGTACATCACTCTTTGATGACATGTCTGCAGCATATTGCACGAGGTTTTTATGTTCGAAAGATTCATCTTTAGACCTAGCAGAAATGTACACCTTCATTCCTGCTTCCAAGAATGCCTTAGTGATTTCTTTACCTATTCCTTTGGTTCCTCCGCTGACTACTGCTATTTTCATTGTTATTTATGATATTCTATACAAAGATATATCTAGGTTCAAACTATGAGTGATGTACCTAATTTATTTTAAGAGTGTGGAGTATTTGTTAAGCCTAAACTACAGATGTCCTTATCTTTACCGCCGAAATGAAATTTTTCACAGAATTTGGAAAATACTTGCTCTTTCTAAGAGGTATGTTTTCTAAACCCGAGAAGTTTTGGGTTTATGTAGACAGAACCATCACAGAGATGAATAATATCGGTGTAGGTTCTCTTGCTATTGTAGTCATTATTGCCATTTTTCAAGGAGCAGTTACGACGTTACAGATTGCATACCAATTGATATCACCGCTTATAGCAAAGCCAGTTATTGGATCTATCGTCAGTGATTCTTCTATGCTCGAGCTTGCACCTACGATTACTTGTCTCGTATTAGCCGGAAAAGTAGGGTCTCACATAGCTTCCGAAATCGGTTCAATGAAAGTGCGTGAACAGATAGATGCTCTTGAAGTAATGGGAATCAACTCAAGTGGATATCTTGCTCTACCAAAAATTGTTGCAGGATTGATTATGATTCCAGCTTTGGTTATCATCTCTATATTCTTAAGTAATATAGGTGGTATTATAGCTGGAGAAGCATCTGGTATTTTGACTTCTGAAGAGTACTTGCAAGGAGCACGAGAGTCGTTTTTACCTTATAATCTATTTTTTGCTTTGGTGAAAGCGGTGACTTATGCCTTTATTATCACTACGATATCAAGTTTCCAAGGGTATACCACCGAAGGTGGAGCCTTGGAAGTAGGTGCAAGTAGTACTAGAGCAGTGGTGTATAGTGCTGTAGCAATTCTTTTTTCTGATTACATATTAGCACAGTTGATGTTATGATAGAGCTCAAAGACGTAAGAAAATCATTTGACGGAGTAGAAATACTCAAAGGAATCTCTACCAAGTTTGAGCCTGGAAAGGTCAATCTAGTGATAGGGAGTAGTGGTCATGGAAAGAGTGTAATGATGAAATGCATGGTTGGTCTTCTGACACCTACTTCGGGTAACGTGTTCTATGATGGTAGAGATTTTACCAACTTGGAATACTCACAACTTCGTGAGGTACGAAAGGAAATAGGAATGCTTTTTCAAGGGACAGCACTTTTTGATTCTTTGACGGTAGAAGAGAATGTCGAGTTTACACTAAAAATGTTTACTAAG